>CAYUEH010000412.1:0-5423 GCA_964442465.1 uncultured Laspinema sp.
CCATCAATCATAGACCGACTCTGCTGATCCCAAACCGATCCGGATGTTTTCTACGACACCCCGGTGGGGCTGAGTCCTTTTGATCCAGATTACACCCTGGAGAACCCCAATGGCATCCGTGATTTTGCTGCAATTGATCATTTGAGCTTAAGGCTACGGTGCCCACAAATTGGCAAATTCGGCGGCAGAGGGCAGAACAGACCCCTTAAGGAACCCCCCTCCCGAAAAAAACCAATATTAACTCGTTTTGATAGTGCTAGTATCACCGATTGGTTACCGGAGTTGATGAAGATAGATGGAAACAGGTGCACAGGATTAAATTAGAAATATGGGCAGAATTTTTATTTCAGCCGGTCACGGGGGATATGAGAATGGCGCACTCGATCCGGGGGTGATCGCGGGAGGAACGACGGAAGCGCTGGAAATGATTCTCCTGCGGGATTTAATTGTGGGGGAGTTGCGATCGCGCCCGGGGGTAGAAGTCTTAACGGTTCCCGATAACCTGAGCATGAGTCAGTCTATCTCCTGGATTAACACCCGGGCCAGGGCGGGGGATGTGGCCCTAGAAATCCACGCCAATGCGTTTGCTAACCCGACGGGCCGTGGCGCCAGCGTCTACTACATTACCAACAATGACCAACGCAAGCGAAATGCGGAACAACTGCTGCTGAGTTTACTGCGCCGGGTCCCTCAACTTCCCAATCGGGGGGTTCAACCGGATACGGCAACGACCCTGGGCAATTTACCGTTTAATCGCTGGGTGATTATCCCCTCTTTGTTGATGGAGGTTTGCTTTCTCACCAATCCCGAGGATCGGTCTTTACTTCAAAATCGTCGCCGGGACTTTGCCGTCGGCATTGCTGAAGGGCTAGTGGCTTGGGCTACAGGGACCCCTTTGCCCGACCCGGTGCCTCCAGGGACTTCCACTCCGGTGCCACCGACTTATCCCCCAATTAATATCAATATTAATGGGCAGATTTATGGCGAACAGGGGGTGATTATTAATGGGAATGCGTTTATCCCCATTGATGTGGTGGATAGTTTTAAAGTCAACCTATCTACCCATCCAACTATTCGGCGGGTGACCTATCGAAATATTGTATATGTCCGGGCGATTGAGTTGCGGGAACATAATATCTCGGTTTCTTGGGATGGGGGGACGCGCACGGTGTTGTTGCGATCGATTTTACAAATTTGTCCGGGGTATCTCGATCGCATTGTCGGACATGGCAATACCTCAGAAGTGCAATTGATTGTCTTTCTCAAAGGCAACAATCCCCAGGCGATCGTCCAGTTTCCGGACCTTCCCCAACTCTATCGGGAAGAAGCGGCGATCGAAGGCATCAATTATGATATCGCCTTCTGTCAAATGTGTTTGGAAACCAACTTTCTGCGCTTTAATGGCGAAATCCAACCCACCCAAAACAATTTTGCGGGTTTGGGTTCCGTGGGTGGGGGCAATAGTGCCGCTTCTTTCCCCAGTGCTCGGATTGGGGTCCGCGCCCATATCCAACATTTGAAAGCTTACGCGAGTATTGAACCCCTGGTCATGGAACAGGTTGATCCCCGCTTTCGCTTTGTCGCCCGGGGTATTGCCCCTTTACTGAATCAACTCAGTGGTCGCTGGGCAGCCGATCTCCAGTATGGTCAGAAAATTTTTGCCCTGTTGCGACGGCTGTATGAATCTTCGGGTTTGTTGTAAACCAACTCCAGACCCCCTACTCTACACCAACCTGGATGAGAGATGAGTTGGGAATGCCCAGCTTACTCTCATCCGTTCACGCCCCATCCCCGTCTACAAATCAGGACTGGTCCTGAACATTTCCTTCAAAACAATTCATAATGATAACGAAGAAGGGAGACTGGTGATATGGGGGATAAAATCAGCTTAAAAGATGTCATACACTTTTATGCAGAGGGGCGTAGAAACTTTAGAAATGCGGATTTTAGTGGCTTAGAATTCAAGCGGATTAATCTCCAAGAAGCGGATCTTCAGGGGGCTTATATTCGCTGGGGTGAACTCCAAGGGGCGAATCTCAAAGGGGCCAATTTGTCTTGGGCGGACCTCCAAAAAGCGAACCTGTCCGATGCAGTTCTGCACAAAGCCAACCTGAAAGAGGCGAATCTGAAAGGGGCTTGTTTACAATGGGCGGACTTGAGTGAGGCTAATCTTCAAGGGGCAACGGTGATTAAGGGGAATCTGTCGTTTGCCAATCTGCGGGATGCTTGTCTGCGTTTGGCTAAGTTTCAGGATGCCAATCTGGATAAGGCGAACCTGAATGGGGTGGATTTGCGGGTGGCAATGCTCCAGGATGCGGATTTATCCGATGCGGATATTCAACGGGGGAAGCTGCAAGAAGCGAACCTCACCCGGGCGAATCTGACGGGGGCGAATCTGGAAGGGGCCAATTTACAAGGGGCAACTCTGGAACAGGCGAATCTCATGGGGGCCAATTTGACCCGGGCCAATCTTCAACAAGCGTCTCTGCAACGGGCTAATTTAAGCGATGCTAAGTTGTTTGGGAGCAATTTCGATGGGGCCAATCTGAGTGAGGCGAAGCTGCCGGCGATCGAAAATATGCTGGGAGTTTCTTTTAAGGGGGCCAATCTGAAGGGGGCAAGGTTGCCGAATGGAGACCCCTTACAACAAGTGCTGCTGCCGAATGGTTTGCTTCGGGATCATCGACATCCCTCAGCGATCGCCCAGATTTCCCCGGTGGAACTGAGGACGAATCAAAGGAAACAAGATTTACTTGAGATCGCGAATGGTTACTCCAAAACCTCGGGATCCTCTTTGTCGGGGGGTTCTGCGGGGGATTCACTGGAAGGATTGCCTTTCTCTGAGGCAAGGCGATCGCCGTTAAACTCCCCTGAGGCTGAACTCTCTCGGACTCCAGACCCCTTACCTCTGTTGATTCCTCCTTTGCCACTGCAAAAGGGCAAGGGTTTGCCCTCGGAGGGGGCTGGGATTGTGTCCCTACCAAAACAGGGGATCCCGATGGGTAAACATCAGTATCTTTACAGTGCGAGTATCGCGATTTCTCATCGCCGTGGTCCTGGGGAATTCCGGCAAAATCTCCTCGCTGCATATCAGGGTTGTTGTGCTGTCACGGGGTGCAATGCTGAACCGGTTTTAGAAGCGGTTTACCTTAAATCCAATGACCGCAATTTTTCCATCCATCCTTCCTCGGGGTTACTGTTGCGATCGGATATTCATACGCTGTTTGACTTGCATTTGGTGGCGATCGAACCGGAATCCTTGAGGGTGCTGTTTTCTCCCCAAGTCCGGGAAACTTGTTATGCCGAATACCACGGCAAACTCATCCGGGAGGCGATCGCCCCAGAATTTCAACCGGACCCCCTCAAACTCCAATTTCACTGGGATTTATGTCAATGGACCCAGGATTTATAGGGAGTCTGTAACGACCTCTATATCCCCGTTGCTTTACATATACCCCGGGGGTTTAATCAAATAAGTGGCCCAAGTTTGGTGATCCTGTTCATCGGTCCCCATGAGTTTAGCAATCCGCCAGGTTTTTCCTTCTGCCTGCCGTTGCAAATAGAGGTCAAAGTTATTTTGGCGATCGGTGACTCGTTTTTCGGGGAGTTGAATGGTCAGGTTATAAGTCCCCTGGACATGATAAGCCAGGAGTCCATCAATTTTCAAAGGGTCTTGTTCCCAAATCTCCACCCGATTGACTTCATAGCTGGGGATTGGATTCTCCGATTGCCCATGTTGAGAAAGATGCTTGCGGAGTTCGGCTTTGTTTTGACTCAGTTCCAAGGCGATCGCCCGTTGCACGACTTCTCGCGTGGGCTGAAATCCGGTGAGACTTAAATTAATGCTACAGCCACTCAATAACCCGATTAAAAGGGTGAGGGCGATCGCTCTCAACAGTGGTTTAATGTGGATGCCACTCATGTTAACCTACCCTTTACTCTCTACTATAGATCTATTCCAGTTATTACAGTCCATCCTTAACCCTGATAACCATGTCTACGAAAACCTTGGGATTAGGCGATCGCCTCCAAAACTATTTCCTCTCGATTTCTGGGCGCGAATCGGACATTCTGCGCTCTTTACGACAGGAAACCGCCACTCATCCCCTGTCGCGAATGCAAATTGCACCGGAACAAGGTCAATTTATGGCCCTGTTGGTGCAATTACTGGGGGCCACCAAAACCCTGGAAATCGGTGTGTTTACGGGCTACAGTAGCTTGGCGGTGGCTTTGGCTCTCCCGCCCCAGGGTAAAATTGTCGCTTGCGATATTAACGAAGATTATACGGCAGTGGCACGCTCCTATTGGCAGAGGGCCGGGGTGGCGGATAAAATTGATTTGCGAATCGCCCCAGCTTTAGAAACCCTCGATCGCCTCCTAGAATCTGGAGAAGCGGGTACTTTTGATTTTGCCTTTATCGATGCGGATAAGCAAAACTATGACAACTATTACGAACGCGCTCTGCAACTGCTTCGGGTTGGCGGGTTAATTGCGATTGATAATGTATTGTGGGGAGGTCAAGTCGCGGACCCAACGGTTGATGACGCCAATACGGAGGCGATTCGAGCCTTGAATGCTAGGTTAGTCCAGGATGAACGGGTCTCCTTGAGTGTGGTGCCGATCGCCGATGGACTGACCCTGGCCCTCAAGCGGTAGGTGCGATCGCCGATTCCAACTGGTGCAAGTTGCTCAAAAATAACGTTTCTGATGTTTGCACCAATCTTGACAATTTTTGATAAACTTATAGAATGGAAATCTGCGCCCAATTTAATATGACAAGATAGTTCTTCCTTATCAATTTTACTCTACCACAAAAAAATCCCATTGTCTAGGGGGTTCAGAAAAAAAGTCGCGATTTTTTCGCGACTGGGGTGATTTTATCTTGACAATTTTTGATAAACTTATAGAATGGAAATCTGCGCCCAATTTAATATGACAAGATAGTTCTTCCTTATCAATTTTACTCTACCACAAAAAAATCCCATTGTCTAGGGGGTTCAGAAAAAAAAGTCGCGATTTTTTCCCTGGGGATAATTCAGAGTGGGGATCGGACCCGGGGAGCTCAGGTGAGAGTTTTGGGGGGCGATCGGGGAGAACAACGGGTCACGGATGCTCCGAAGTTTGCTCTTTCTAATGTTACCGAACTGCGGGTAAATCTGGGTCAGTGCGGCAAACGCTCAACTCTAGGGCTTCACCACTGTCAATCCGGACAATTCGGTCTCGTTGGCTATCGGTGAGGACTTCCAAGCAGGCGCAACCATAGCCATAATTAACATTGGTTCGGACATATTCTTGGCCAAAGTCAGGAAGATTTTCCATGCCTTGAGCTTGATAACCACCTTGGGCTGAAATCACCCAGGTTGCATCGCTATCGGTTAACCACCAGTTTGCTGGGGTGGGATTGTGCAGCCAACCACATCGGA
>CAYUEH010000413.1:0-5379 GCA_964442465.1 uncultured Laspinema sp.
CGTAGTAACGACTTCAGTCGTTCTTAATTGTTCGTAGTAACGACTTCAGTCGTTCCTTTCCTGTTATTAGATAAGCTAGGACAAGAAACCAGGTTGTCTTCCCTTTACTGTACCGCAGTCCTAGGCACCGCGCAAGGCGACAATCGGATCAAGTTGTGCCGCTTTTTTAGCCGGAATTACGCCAAAGAATAATCCTGTTGCACCAGATACTCCCGTTGCTAAGACGATCGCCATCGTAGAAATCCCCGCATCAAACGGCGTCACACTACTAATCAGCACAATCCCCCCAACGCCTACAAATATTCCCACCAAACCCCCAGCAACGGATAAAATCACCGCCTCAATCACAAACTGCATTAAAATATCCTGCTGAGACGCCCCAAGTGCCTTTCTCAACCCAATTTCCTTGGTGCGTTCCGTTACCGAAACCAACATAATATTCATAATCCCAACCCCCCCCACAAACAGAGAAATACTGGCGATCGCTGCTAACAACAACGTCAGTGCCCCGGTAATCGCCCCCATCGTTGCCTGCAAATCCTTCTGATTACGAACCGTAAAATCATCTTCATCAATAATCTGATGTCGCAGGCGCAGCAAATTCTCAATTTGGAACTGCGCCGCATTCATACTTTCCTCATTCTCCACCGACACGGAAATAAAATTAATTCTCGTCCCATAAGGTGAAGAATTCCCCGTAATCCGATTCGCCATCGTCGTCAACGGGATCAACACCACATCATCCTGATTTTGCCCAAAGGTAGAACCCTTGGGTTGCATCACCCCAATCACCGAAAACGAGACATTTCTAATCCGGATTTGTTTCCCAATCGGGTCCGTATTTCCAAATAAAGTTTCTGCCACATCGGCACCCAATGCCACCACCTGTTGATTGCGCCTCAAATCCAAATCCGTGATAAATCGACCTTGGGCAACATCAAAATTCCGGACCGTCAAAAACTCCGGCGTCACGCCAACAACGGTTGTGGATTGATTGGTATTGCCGTAAATGATGCGTTGCATTCCTGTTATCTGGGGCGCAACCTCCTTCACCGAAGGAACTTGAGAGGCGATCGCCTCCGCATCCGCCAACACCAACGTCTGAGGCGGACTCACCGGACGAGTTTGCGCCTTCGGACTTCCTGGCACAATAAATAACAAATTTGTCCCCAACGATTCCACCTGCTGACCCACAAAATTCTGAGCCCCCTCACCCATGCCAATGGTGGCAATCACCGAGGCATTGCCAATAATAATCCCTAGCATGGTTAGACTGCTGCGCATTTTATTGGCAACCAGGGTTTTTGATGCCATCTTGACGCTTTCTAAGAAGTTCATGGGTCATTTGTCCTTGGTCATTGGTCGTTGGTCGTTTGTCATTTGTCATTTGTCCTTTGTCGTTTGTCCTTGGTTGATGGGGAGGATGGGGGAGATGGGGAGGATCGGGGAGATAGGTGATAATATACCTCGTTACATGGCTCTGCCGTGTAACGCCCCATTGGAGGCTCTGCCTCCTGTCATATACCCAGGGCTTAAACCGCCAAATACACCGATCACCGCTCTACCATCAGACAAAACCCATTACTTTAAAATATCCTCCAACTCCTGCCCTTCGGGAAGACCAATAAACACGCGATCGCCTGGATTCAACCCATCCAAAATTTGAATTTGATTCCCCAAAGTCGGTCCAATCGTCACCGACCGAAATTCCGCTTTCCCTTCCGCATTGGGAATCAAAACCCCAGTCTCCCCTCGGTTGGTAACGATCGCCACCGTTGGCACCACCAAGGCATTATCCAATTGGTCCCCTAAAAACGTCACATCCACATTCATCCCCGATTGCAACGTCTCGGTCCCGGATTCCAAATTCACCCGCACCTCAAACAACGTCACATCCTGTTGCCGAATCGCTTCCGGGGCAATTAAATTCACCTTTCCAAGGAATTGTTCATCGGGATAAGCATCCGCCCGAATCTCCACCTGTTGACCCGCACGAATCCGACTGATATCCGCTTCCGGGACTTGGGCTAAAATTTCTAACCCTCTGGCTAGGGCCACAATCGAGGTGGATGTCGCACTTCCCGCACTCGATGCCGTTGTGGTGGGGGCAACAAATGAGCCTTCCGTGGCATATCGCTGGGTAATCTGACCGGCGAAGGGGGCGCGAATGATGGTATCTTCCACCTGCACTTCTACGGCTTTCAGTTGCGCTTGTGCTTCGCGCACTTCCGCTTCCACCCGCAGGAGTTCTTCGGGTCTGGCACCGCTTTGTTGCACCGATAAGGCTTGTCGCGCTTCCATGACTTCCGCTTCGGCGCGGGTGATTTCTTCCGGTCTAGCACCGCTTTCTTGGATATCTACCCCTTGTCGCGCTTCGGCAACTTCGGCTTCGGCGCGGAGGATTTCTTCCGGGCGAGCCCCGATTTCTTGCATTTCCAAGGCAAGACGCGCTTCAGCTACTTCGGCTTCGGCGCGGGTGATTTCTTCCGGTCGGGCCCCACTGGCTTGCAGTTCTAAGGCTTGACGCGCTTCGGTGACTTGAGCTTCGGCTTCGATAATGGCTTCTTGGCGAGCACGAATCAGTTGTTCTAACCGTTGTTGCGATCGCTCTAAATTGGTTTGCGCCCGACGATTTTCGGTGACTACTTCATCAAAGCGATCGCGAGAAATTGCCCCTTCATTCACCAATTCCTGATTCCGGCGCACTCGTTCTGCCGTCAGAGACAAGGTAGCCTCAGCTTCTTCAATTTGAGTTTCCGCTTGAGCAATCTCATCTTGCCGACTGCCGGAACGCAGTGCATCTAACCGCGCTTGCGCTTGGGTGAGTCTAGCCCGCGCTTGCGCCACCTCCTCAACCCGATTTCCGGCCCGCAGTTGCGCCAGTCGCGATTCCGCTTGTGCCAGTCTAGCGCGCGCTTGCGCCACTTCCTGGGAGCGATTTCCGGCGCGCAGTTGGTCGAGTCGCGCTTGAGCTTGCGCCAATCTAGCCCGGGCTTGGAGTATCTCCTGGGGACGATTTCCGGCGCGCAGTTGGTCGAGTCGCGCTTGAGCTTGCGCCAGTCTAGCGCGCGCTTGGGCAATCTCCTGGGGACGATTTCCGGCGCGCAGTTGCGCCAGTCGGGCTTGGGCTTGTTCTAATCGCGCCTGAGCTTGAAGTCTTTGGGCTTCTACGTCCTCACTTTCCATGCGGGCGATAATTGCACCGGCTTCTACTTGGTCCCCTTGTTCGACGTATAATTGAGCAATTCGCCCTGTGCTTTTGGGGGAGAGGTTGACACTCTGAATCGGTCTGACGGTGCCACTGGCTTGGATGCGGACGGTGAGGGTTTGGGTGTCTACGGGGACGGTTATTTCGGCGATCGCATCGGTGCGCGGTTGAGCGTTTTGATAGGTTCGATAGGCAAAGGTGCCGACGCCTAATAATCCAGCGGCGATTAGGGCGATAATCACCCGTTTATACCGTCGTTTCCCTTCCGGTTTAAAGTCCGGTTTCGGGGGAGGTAACGGGGGTTTTTTATGGTTATTTTGAGATTCGGTAACTTGGTCTATACTAGATGGCCGTTGCATTGGGGTACTCCTGTTTTCCGATGGAGAGGGGCCGGGATTAATGATGTTTTTAAAAAATTTAGGCTGACAGATGGATGGAGGATTGAGGGGGCGATCGCACGGTTTAAGGCTGCTTCACCTCTCGTTCCCGTTCCCAGCGTTGGACTAACCGAGGCAGTTCTCCTTCAAAAAAAGCATGAAAATTTCGCATTTCCTCCAGTCGTTGCCGACGTTCGTCTGGTTCTCCTTCCAGTAATCCCAGTCCCCGTTCAGCTATTTCTCGCACCGCTTTAATTTGGGCGGTTTTTTGTTGAATTAATTCGGTCCATGCACCCAATTTGATACAAAAATAATCTCGGCGATCGCCCGGTAAACTGATGCGATCGACAATCCCCGCTTGAATCAACAACCGAGACATGGTGCTAATGGACCCTTTAGAAGCCTGTAACGCTTCCGCCAGTTGACTCAGGGACTGATGCGGGGGTTCGGCAATCAACAGCCATCCGAGAATTCGCCCTGCCATCCTCGGCATCCCACTCAGTTCAAACAACAGCCCCACTTCTTCCACAAAGCGCCTCAGTTCAAACTGTTGCGCCTCTTGATCGACTCTGGACATATCTGCCCCAGATGAATTGCTTTATTCACAATTGTAGCAAAGTTTTGACTGTTTAGTAAAGACTGAACGAAATGAATCTTTACAGAAGGTGCCAAGCGCCAAGCAGATGCCACCCCTCTGTAGGGGCCATTCGGGAATGGCCCCCAATCTAATCAGGGAAAGGTCAGAAAAACTTGATAAAATTTTTGATAATGGCTCAATTTTCTACGGCTTAGGAGTCCCCCACCGATGATAGAACCTCAAATTTTAGAAGCAATTAAACAGATGCCGAACATAGAGCGGATCAGGATAATTGAGTTTACCTTGGGGCTGATGCGAGAAGAAATGGCAAAAACCGAACCACTCAGTTTAAAAGAGGCGGCTGAACTGATGCGTCCCTTCTATGCAGAAGGAAGTGAACTCAGTGAGTTTGTTGATGGTGAACATGGGGACTTTTACGAATACGAAGACTATGCTTAGAGGTCAAATTTGGCTTTATCGTGCTGACCCCACTGTTGGACAGGAAATAGGTAAAACCCGTCCTTGTATAATTGTTAGCCATGATGAAGTAGGGGTGCTTCGTTTAAAGGTTGTTGTTCCTATTACTGGATGGAATGATGCCTTTGCAAACGTTTCTTGGATGGTTAAAATTGAAGCGACCTCAGAGAATGGGTTAAGTAAGCCATCAGCCGCAGATGCATTTCAGGTGCGTTCTATTTCCCAAGAAAGGCTGATTAAACAAGTGGGAACTGTTTCTGAAGAAGTTATGCACAAACTGGGTCAGGCTTTAGCTGTGGTTTTAAACATTTAGTCGATCTTGAACAGTTAGCCTTTCGTCGTTCTGTACCCATCACATCTGGATGTGATGGGTACAGAACAATAATTTCAAAACCTCCCAATCTTCAGCCGGTACAGCCGGTTCAAATGGATCATCATAGCGGTAAGGTTGTTTTACCTGAAGCAGATATTCAGGGGACGATTTTTGGGAGGATTGCTGTTGTTTCGGCTGTTCTAAAAAAATAATTTCTACCGTCTCTCCCGCATGAAAAGGCAAACCTGTCAATTCCAATTTGCCATCTTCACTGAATGTAATTGTGACTTTATGAACATTCATTGGCGTACTTTCCTAAAAAAAACAACTCCAGAACCAACAACCAATGACCAATGACCAATGACCAATGACCAATAGACCTCTTGCAAAAAAAAGGATTGATCCCCCCAAACCCCCCTGATTATCC
>CAYUEH010000414.1:0-5379 GCA_964442465.1 uncultured Laspinema sp.
GGGATAATCAGGGGGGTTTGGGGGGATCAATCCTTTTTTTTGCAAGAGGTCTATTGGTCATTGGTCATTGGTCATTGGTCATTGGTTGTTGGTTCTGGAGTTGTTTTTTTTAGGAAAGTACGCCAATGAATGTTCATAAAGTCACAATTACATTCAGTGAAGATGGCAAATTGGAATTGACAGGTTTGCCTTTTCATGCGGGAGAGACGGTAGAAATTATTTTTTTAGAACAGCCGAAACAACAGCAATCCTCCCAAAAATCGTCCCCTGAATATCTGCTTCAGGTAAAACAACCTTACCGCTATGATGATCCATTTGAACCGGCTGTACCGGCTGAAGATTGGGAGGTTTTGAAATTATTGTTCTGTACCCATCACATCCAGATGTGATGGGTACAGAACGACGAAAGGCTAACTGTTCAAGATCGACTAAATGTTTAAAACCACAGCTAAAGCCTGACCCAGTTTGTGCATAACTTCTTCAGAAACAGTTCCCACTTGTTTAATCAGCCTTTCTTGGGAAATAGAACGCACCTGAAATGCATCTGCGGCTGATGGCTTACTTAACCCATTCTCTGAGGTCGCTTCAATTTTAACCATCCAAGAAACGTTTGCAAAGGCATCATTCCATCCAGTAATAGGAACAACAACCTTTAAACGAAGCACCCCTACTTCATCATGGCTAACAATTATACAAGGACGGGTTTTACCTATTTCCTGTCCAACAGTGGGGTCAGCACGATAAAGCCAAATTTGACCTCTAAGCATAGTCTTCGTATTCGTAAAAGTCCCCATGTTCACCATCAACAAACTCACTGAGTTCACTTCCTTCTGCATAGAAGGGACGCATCAGTTCAGCCGCCTCTTTTAAACTGAGTGGTTCGGTTTTTGCCATTTCTTCTCGCATCAGCCCCAAGGTAAACTCAATTATCCTGATCCGCTCTATGTTCGGCATCTGTTTAATTGCTTCTAAAATTTGAGGTTCTATCATCGGTGGGGGACTCCTAAGCCGTAGAAAATTGAGCCATTATCAAAAATTTTATCAAGTTTTTCTGACCTTTCCCTGATTAGATTGGGGGCCATTCCCGAATGGCCCCTACAGAGGGGTGGCATCTGCTTGGCGCTTGGCACCTTCTGTAAAGATTCATTTCGTTCAGTCTTTACTAAACAGTCAAAACTTTGCTACAATTGTGAATAAAGCAATTCATCTGGGGCAGATATGTCCAGAGTCGATCAAGAGGCGCAACAGTTTGAACTGAGGCGCTTTGTGGAAGAAGTGGGGCTGTTGTTTGAACTGAGTGGGATGCCGAGGATGGCAGGGCGAATTCTCGGATGGCTGTTGATTGCCGAACCCCCGCATCAGTCCCTGAGTCAACTGGCGGAAGCGTTACAGGCTTCTAAAGGGTCCATTAGCACCATGTCTCGGTTGTTGATTCAAGCGGGGATTGTCGATCGCATCAGTTTACCGGGCGATCGCCGAGATTATTTTTGTATCAAATTGGGTGCATGGACCGAATTAATTCAACAAAAAACCGCCCAAATTAAAGCGGTGCGAGAAATAGCTGAACGGGGACTGGGATTACTGGAAGGAGAACCAGACGAACGTCGGCAACGACTGGAGGAAATGCGAAATTTTCATGCTTTTTTTGAAGGAGAACTGCCTCGGTTAGTCCAACGCTGGGAACGGGAACGAGAGGTGAAGCAGCCTTAAACCGTGCGATCGCCCCCTCAATCCTCCATCCATCTGTCAGCCTAAATTTTTTAAAAACATCATTAATCCCGGCCCCTCTCCATCGGAAAACAGGAGTACCCCAATGCAACGGCCATCTAGTATAGACCAAGTTACCGAATCTCAAAATAACCATAAAAAACCCCCGTTACCTCCCCCGAAACCGGACTTTAAACCGGAAGGGAAACGACGGTATAAACGGGTGATTATCGCCCTAATCGCCGCTGGATTATTAGGCGTCGGCACCTTTGCCTATCGAACCTATCAAAACGCTCAACCGCGCACCGATGCGATCGCCGAAATAACCGTCCCCGTAGACACCCAAACCCTCACCGTCCGCATCCAAGCCAGTGGCACCGTCAGACCGATTCAGAGTGTCAACCTCTCCCCCAAAAGCACAGGGCGAATTGCTCAATTATACGTCGAACAAGGGGACCAAGTAGAAGCCGGTGCAATTATCGCCCGCATGGAAAGTGAGGACGTAGAAGCCCAAAGACTTCAAGCTCAGGCGCGATTAGAACAAGCCCAAGCCCGACTGGCGCAACTGCGCGCCGGAAATCGTCCCCAGGAGATTGCCCAAGCGCGCGCTAGACTGGCGCAAGCTCAAGCGCGACTCGACCAACTGCGCGCCGGAAATCGTCCCCAGGAGATACTCCAAGCCCGGGCTAGATTGGCGCAAGCTCAAGCGCGACTCGACCAACTGCGCGCCGGAAATCGCTCCCAGGAAGTGGCGCAAGCGCGCGCTAGACTGGCACAAGCGGAATCGCGACTGGCGCAACTGCGGGCCGGAAATCGGGTTGAGGAGGTGGCGCAAGCGCGGGCTAGACTCACCCAAGCGCAAGCGCGGTTAGATGCACTGCGTTCCGGCAGTCGGCAAGATGAGATTGCTCAAGCGGAAACTCAAATTGAAGAAGCTGAGGCTACCTTGTCTCTGACGGCAGAACGAGTGCGCCGGAATCAGGAATTGGTGAATGAAGGGGCAATTTCTCGCGATCGCTTTGATGAAGTAGTCACCGAAAATCGTCGGGCGCAAACCAATTTAGAGCGATCGCAACAACGGTTAGAACAACTGATTCGTGCTCGCCAAGAAGCCATTATCGAAGCCGAAGCTCAAGTCACCGAAGCGCGTCAAGCCTTAGAACTGCAAGCCAGTGGGGCCCGACCGGAAGAAATCACCCGCGCCGAAGCCGAAGTAGCTGAAGCGCGTCTTGCCTTGGAAATGCAAGAAATCGGGGCTCGCCCGGAAGAAATCCTCCGCGCCGAAGCCGAAGTTGCCGAAGCGCGACAAGGGGTAGATATCCAAGAAAGCGGTGCTAGACCGGAAGAAATCACCCGCGCCGAAGCGGAAGTCATGGAAGCGCGACAAGCCTTATCGGTGCAACAAAGCGGTGCCAGACCCGAAGAACTCCTGCGGGTGGAAGCGGAAGTGCGCGAAGCACAAGCGCAACTGAAAGCCGTAGAAGTGCAGGTGGAAGATACCATCATTCGCGCCCCCTTCGCCGGTCAGATTACCCAGCGATATGCCACGGAAGGCTCATTTGTTGCCCCCACCACAACGGCATCGAGTGCGGGAAGTGCGACATCCACCTCGATTGTGGCCCTAGCCAGAGGGTTAGAAATTTTAGCCCAAGTCCCGGAAGCGGATATCAGTCGGATTCGTGCGGGTCAACAGGTGGAGATTCGGGCGGATGCTTATCCCGATGAACAATTCCTTGGAAAGGTGAATTTAATTGCCCCGGAAGCGATTCGGCAACAGGATGTGACGTTGTTTGAGGTGCGGGTGAATTTGGAATCCGGGACCGAGACGTTGCAATCGGGGATGAATGTGGATGTGACGTTTTTAGGGGACCAATTGGATAATGCCTTGGTGGTGCCAACGGTGGCGATCGTTACCAACCGAGGGGAGACTGGGGTTTTGATTCCCAATGCGGAAGGGAAAGCGGAATTTCGGTCGGTGACGATTGGACCGACTTTGGGGAATCAAATTCAAATTTTGGATGGGTTGAATCCAGGCGATCGCGTGTTTATTGGTCTTCCCGAAGGGCAGGAGTTGGAGGATATTTTAAAGTAATGGGTTTTGTCTGATGGTAGAGCGGTGATCGGTGTATTTGGCGGTTTAAGCCCTGGGTATATGACAGGAGGCAGAGCCTCCAATGGGGCGTTACACGGCAGAGCCATGTAACGAGGTATATTATCACCTATCTCCCCGATCCTCCCCATCTCCCCCATCCTCCCCATCAACCAAGGACAAACGACAAAGGACAAATGACAAATGACAAACGACCAACGACCAATGACCAAGGACAAATGACCCATGAACTTCTTAGAAAGCGTCAAGATGGCATCAAAAACCCTGGTTGCCAATAAAATGCGCAGCAGTCTAACCATGCTAGGGATTATTATTGGCAATGCCTCGGTGATTGCCACCATTGGCATGGGTGAGGGGGCTCAGAATTTTGTGGGTCAGCAGGTGGAATCGTTGGGGACAAATTTGTTATTTATTGTGCCAGGAAGTCCGAAGGCGCAAACTCGTCCGGTGAGTCCGCCTCAGACGTTGGTGTTGGCGGATGCGGAGGCGATCGCCTCTCAAGTTCCTTCGGTGAAGGAGGTTGCGCCCCAGATAACAGGAATGCAACGCATCATTTACGGCAATACCAATCAATCCACAACCGTTGTTGGCGTGACGCCGGAGTTTTTGACGGTCCGGAATTTTGATGTTGCCCAAGGTCGATTTATCACGGATTTGGATTTGAGGCGCAATCAACAGGTGGTGGCATTGGGTGCCGATGTGGCAGAAACTTTATTTGGAAATACGGACCCGATTGGGAAACAAATCCGGATTAGAAATGTCTCGTTTTCGGTGATTGGGGTGATGCAACCCAAGGGTTCTACCTTTGGGCAAAATCAGGATGATGTGGTGTTGATCCCGTTGACGACGATGGCGAATCGGATTACGGGGAATTCTTCACCTTATGGGACGAGAATTAATTTTATTTCCGTGTCGGTGGAGAATGAGGAAAGTATGAATGCGGCGCAGTTCCAAATTGAGAATTTGCTGCGCCTGCGACATCAGATTATTGATGAAGATGATTTTACGGTTCGTAATCAGAAGGATTTGCAGGCAACGATGGGGGCGATTACCGGGGCACTGACGTTGTTGTTAGCAGCGATCGCCAGTATTTCTCTGTTTGTGGGGGGGGTTGGGATTATGAATATTATGTTGGTTTCGGTAACGGAACGCACCAAGGAAATTGGGTTGAGAAAGGCACTTGGGGCGTCTCAGCAGGATATTTTAATGCAGTTTGTGATTGAGGCGGTGATTTTATCCGTTGCTGGGGGTTTGGTGGGAATATTTGTAGGCGTTGGGGGGATTGTGCTGATTAGTAGTGTGACGCCGTTTGATGCGGGGATTTCTACGATGGCGATCGTCTTAGCAACGGGAGTATCTGGTGCAACAGGATTATTCTTTGGCGTAATTCCGGCTAAAAAAGCGGCACAACTTGATCCGATTGTCGCCTTGCGCGGTGCCTAGGACTGCGGTACAGTAAAGGGAAGACAACCTGGTTTCTTGTCCTAGCTTATCTAATAACAGGAAAGGAACGACTGAAGTCGTTACTACGAACAATTAAGAACGACTGAAGTCGTTACTAC
>CAYUEH010000415.1:0-3912 GCA_964442465.1 uncultured Laspinema sp.
GTAAGGCGGTTTTGAGTTCGGCGAATTGGTTGGTGAGTTCGGTTTTATTGGGCATTTCGTCGAGCCGATCGCAGATATGCCGCAACATCCCCACGCTTTCTCTCTCTAAGTCCAACAGCATCTTTTTGAATGCCTGTTTCCCCTTGGCGTCATCTGCCAAGACTTCCCGCAGGTTTGTGGGAAATGTCTGGTTCAGGTGACGGGCGATCGCCTGAATTGCCGGTTCATACTGGGCCACATCTGCCCCCAAATGCTGCTGCATCAACCATCGCACGACTATTTGCCACTGCGGTTCATCTAATACCCGCAGTTGGTCATAGTCTCCAGCATTGGCAGAAAAACCATAGCGAATCTGACTCTCATCCAGGGGGGATAACCCTTCCTTTTCCAGTTCCTTGGGGTCAATTTTCAGCCAATACTCAACGGTTTTATCTGCCAAAGCGCGCAACATCTTCCGCCATTGGGGAAACTCCTTCCCATTGGCAATTTTGTGAATCCCCAGGGCGATCGCCTCTCCCGTTGCTCTCCCTAAGTCTTGATTCTTTAAAATATCGGGATTGTTCTTGAAGAGTTTATCGATTAATGCGCCGACATTATTGGCGGTCATGCCGCATAGCACATTGACGAGGAAGCTGGAAAAGGCAACGGCATTGATGGCATATTGTCCGGCTAAAATTCCAGGAACAGCACCACCGCAACCCAAGGCGATTAATGATAAAATCGCCGTGCCACCGATGAGCAGTTTTTGGGTCTTCAGTAAATCGCGGGGGTTTTGCATAGCAATAGGGTGGGCGCAGGGGATTTTTTGCCTAGTTTGGGTATAGCATAAAATGACCCCAATGAGCAAGAACCTACCTTGTAACTTACCATGACTCCTCGTGACTTGGCTCTGCCGAGTCACGCATATTGGAGGCTCTGCCTCCTTGCTGTAACAGGCGGCAGAGCCGCTGGATGCCCGTGTCACGGCAGAGCCATGACACGAGAGGGGTGTAGGTGAGATATGTGGGGACAGGCGGCAGAGCCGCTGAATGCCCGTGACACGGCAGAGCCATGTCACGAGATATAACGAGGGATAATTACTTCTTTTTCTCCGGCAGGTTCCTAGGCGGGATATCTCGCCCTTCGTAGAACCGGCGTTCTAACTTACCTAATCCCCACCATAGCGCACTTAAAACCAGGGTAATTCCGGTGGAAATGGCAACCGTCGGAACGGTGTTTTCGGTGGTGATGACGGCTAATAAGGGCGCAGTTATCCAGGCGATCGCAGCTAAAATTCCGGCTATTTCCCGCAGTTTCTGGATTCTCCTCAAGGCGGTGGAACAACTGCGGCAATGGATGGTGTGGGAATGATAGCGATCGAGTAACTCTTGGCGCGATCGCAACGGTGGAAAGGATTCCCCAGGAAATGGATCGGCGTCATACTCATTCACCCATTTCCGAAATGCCAACACAAACAAATCCGCTTTTGTCGGCAGATAAAACGCTTTAGCTATTTTCTCACTCCCTCCGGCTGCTTCTAAATATCGCTCTTGATGGTAGAGAAAAATCTGGTCATCTTCCAAGATGGCATTCTGTCCAATATGAGAATACCACTGCGGGCTTAATTTAATAAAAGTTTCTGGAACTTTTGAGGCAAATTGGAAGGGAAATCGGGCAAATAATCGACATTCTCCTTTGCGAATTGGGGTAGCATAAACCACTGTCATCGTTCTGCCAAATTGCTTGGAGGTGAGGTCATGCCACATCAGTCCTGGGGCGATGAAATGGGTGGACTGACTGCCTAAAGTGCCTTTACGCGGTCCTTCTTCCCAGAGTCCTTCAAATCCTTGTTTTCCAGAAGCAATCACCTCCAAGTCAACCTTACTCGCATTGGCACGGTTGCCGACGGTGCGATGATGGGTATAGGGGATATGACTGGCATCGAGAACATTTTCTAATAGGGTGAGGGCATCATAGGGTAAGTCGCGAAAAGTGTTCAAACAAACCCACTTTTCCGGAGACTCTTCCAAAGGGTCAATCAAGGGAACTTTGGTTTGTGTTGCATTCTCCGGATTCCCAGCATATACGAATAACAATCCCTGATGTTCTGCGGTGGGAAAGTTTCTGACGCAAGCTCTTTCTGACTGTTCTGCTTTGCCGCCTTCATTCTGTTGGGGAATTGTTTCGCACTTGCCCGTTGCGGAAAATGCCCATCCATGATAAGGACATTCTATCCAACCTTGTTCATTAATTCTGCCCTCGGATAGAGGTGCAAGACGGTGGGGACATTTATCTTCAAATGCCCGCCAAGACTGCCCGGTTTTATCCCACCAAATGGCTAAGTCTACCCCCAATAGGGTAAATCTCATGATTTTGGACTTGTCCAAATCTTGGAGATAATAGACGGGATACCAGACTTCCCGAACGTCAAAGCGATGGGGGTCGTTGCCTCCGGGTTCAGTGTTGAAAGAGGGTGCGGTTTCTAAGGCGATCGCCTCGTTTGCTATCATACTATTTCAGTTAGGTTGGCTCAATGATTGTCCGACAGTTTGCTATTCTAATTTTAGAATGTTAATCCCCTGAATGGGCAAAATTTAAAAAAGAAATGAACCATCCCCATGATGCCAGACGATTCGCCCCGGCGACGCAACGCAACCGTGAACCGATTTTAAAGGTATTGCGTCGGGTTCTCCCACCCACGGGAACGGTGTTAGAAGTTGCCAGTGGCAGCGGTGAACACGCCATCTTTTTTGCACCTCGTCTCAAACCGCGATTCTGGCAACCGAGTGAACCGGAAGCGATGTTGCGGGAGAGTATTCTCGCCTGGATGAAAGAGGTGCGATCGGACAATCTTTTCCCTCCGATTCCCCTGAATGTTGCCGAGTCGGTTTGGTCCATTGAATCCCCTGAAAATTTTCCGGTGAATGTATCGGAGATTACCGCAATGATTGCCATTAATTTAATTCATATTTCTCCGTTTACTGCGACTTTAGGATTGATGGCGGGGGCGGGTAGAATTATACCTGTGGGGGGGATTTTGTACCTGTATGGTCCTTTTAAACGAGGGGGAAAACATACGGCACCCTCGAATGAAAGTTTTGATGAGATGCTGCAACAGCAAAATTCCGAATGGGGGGTGAGGAATTTAGAGGAGGTGGAGGCAGTTGCGCTTGAAAATGGATTGAATTTATTGGAAATTGTGGAAATGCCTGCTAATAATTTGTCTGTGGTTTTTCGGCGTGAAGGTGGGGGGTGAAGTAAACCGATTTTAAATGCTTAGGATAATACAATAGACCTCTTACCACATTCCGGATTGATCCCCCCAACCCCCCTTAAGAAGGGGGGCTTAAGAGAATTTTGGTAGAGGTCTATTCAGATTGAATATCCGGTTCGATAAATTTATTATTGGCGCGGATAAATTGGGCAGTGTTTTGATTGGTAATCACTAACCAGGGTTTGCCGGTGCGATCGCCTTGTACCGGATTCGTATAATCGGGATGACGGGTGACGAGACTGCCGCCTGGGAGGGTAGTTTCCACGGGAAATTCAAATCCCGGGCCGCTACGGGCATTTAATCCGCCTTGGGTGACAATCCGCCATTCCGGCCAATTGCCCGTGGTAAAATCCCCGGAGGGACTGACTGGAGGCGGGGAAACTCGGGTGGGGAGGGTAATTCCGGCGACGGCGCGATCAATGGCAGTTTGGGTTTGCTCTCCCACAACTCCATCGACAAGGAGTCCGGATTCCGCTTGAAAGGCTTTCACAATCTCCTTGAGAAGAGGACCAAAGTTGGGGTTAAAACGTCCGATGTTATATCCTAACTTTTCTAGTTGCATCTGTAATTGTTCGACTTGCGACCCTGTATCACCTTCTTGTAATGCCATTGGTTTATTAACCTCTCGTGTTGATTCAAAATGATGGGTAATTTCAAAA
>CAYUEH010000415.1:4012-5369 GCA_964442465.1 uncultured Laspinema sp.
GTTTGTAGTAACGACTTCAGTCGTTATCTTCCCCCGTTTGTAGTAACGACTTCAGTCGTTTCCGGAACTCCGGACAACCACCCGACTACCCCACCACCCAATTCCCCAGAGATTCACTAGAATCAAAAAAGTCCTCAGATTCAACAACGATCGCCTCGGATTTGTCCGATTTCTCTGTAGGAGAAAACACTGCCGGAGAAAACATCTCCCACATCGTTCGTAAGTAAGGGGCAAATAAATCATACTCTTCGGATGTGAGCCGATCGCGCAATTGTCGTCCTAACAAATTGAGCATTTGCCTCACCAATTCCCACTGCACCCCCAAGGAGGGATACAGCATCACACAAAGGGGAAATAACTCCTGTTGCACTGAGGCAATACTTTCTTCCAGTACACAAGCCCAGAGATACACTTGGAACATCTCAACATCGCGCAAACTGGATTTGCGGATGCGTTCATCAGTCAGGGAACCGCTGTTACTGCGGTAGCGGGGATAGAGTTGCTGAATGCGATCGCAAATTTCCGTGGCAATCACCGAACTCACCGGCAGCAGTTTTCTCACTGCCTGCAAGGGAACATCATCCCACTCTAATTTTGCTGCTGCTTCATAGACCCGTTGTAGGGGTAAATTCAAGTATTCCTGAATCACCCTAAAATACCCTTCCAGTTGCGATCGCTCCGTTTGGGAAACCTCCTGCAATAGCAACTGCCCAGTATAGTAAAATTGGAGATTGACAAAGGCCAGAGTCAGGGGTTCCGAAGTCGCTTGCACTTGTCGCAATTTGCCCAAAATGGGAGATATCGCCCCGGCTAGTTGTTGCGGAGATTTCCCTTGGATATACAGTTCTAGCGCTTGGTCATAAACTTGATGAGTTTTGGCCGCTATTTCCCAAGAATTCAGATGTTGGGAGTCAATGGGATGGTATTTTAAACTTGGTGCTAAGAGGATTTCAGTTTTGGACCACCCTTGCGCGATACATAAGCGCAACGAGTGGCGCAGGGAATTCCCCACTCGTTCCCGCGTGATTAACTCAGACTCATCCACTCCGGTGCGATCGGTCCAGTTTTCTTCTTCTTGGGCCTCCAAATGTAGCCTCTGCACATACCGCTTCGCCCATTCTTGTGCGAATGAGGTTACGGGAGGAACTTCGGTCTCGGAAGGCCATCGAATATAGCGAGCATAACGTCCAGCGATCGGTTTATTCATAAGTTTGACTGTCTTGGGAATGGATTGGGGGTCAGCTAAAGGGGCAAGTTAAACGGGGTGAGTCTATCCCCCGGTTATCTCGGAGATAGAAAAAGTCAAATCTTAAACATTTCCTTCAAATTTTAACTTTTTTTAAGTTTTCTCTCTACC
>CAYUEH010000416.1:0-1934 GCA_964442465.1 uncultured Laspinema sp.
GTGGGGTGGAAGCAACCACCATTGAAGATGTGCAGCGCGTGGCACAGAAATACTTGAACCCGGATCAGTTAGTCACCTTAGTGGTGGGGAATGCGACGGAGATTAACCCGCCTTTAAGTAGTTTGACTCCGGATAACACCGTGACTTCCATTGACATTAGCATTCCCGAACCATCGAGAAGTTAGTGCTGGATTAAAAGAGGCGATCGCCTCTACGGGAAAAGAATAACGACTGAAGTCGTTACTACAAACAATCAGAAAGACTTTTCCAATGTTCGTAGTAACGACTTCAGTCGTTTCTTATCCCAATTGTAAAGTTAATATTTCCCCCAAGTTGGTCATCCGGAAAAGAATAACGACTGAAGTCGTTACTACAAACAAGTAGAAAGACTTTTCCAATGTTCGTAGTAACGACTTCAGTCGTTTCTTATCCCGATTTGTGAGGTTTAGATTTTTTCCGAGGAGAATTTTGAGTCTGGAGAAACGTTGCTGCCAGTTTAGCCAATTCACCAGCAATAAAGGCATCTGGTGACTCGACTGCCTCCGATGCAATCCCCAGGCGGATGAAGTTGTGCCAGACGGGTTCAGAGAGTAAATTGAGGGCGATCGCGCTATCTCGATCGGCAATCACCGCCATCACCTGCCGCCATGCTTCGCACAAGCTATCCAGTTGAGGGGAATCTGGAGTGAGTTCAGAGAGTTGGGAAAGTGCCTGATTCAAGCTCGGGTCATCCGGAGATATTTGCTGCGATCGCAAGCCCTGACAAGCGATTTTCAGCCAAATTGGGAGCAATTCCAGCCACCCCCGGTCCTGAATCTGCTGTAAGGCAATTTCTGTCATCCCCAACGCACTCCAGATACTTAGAGAGGTGGTGGCGAGGGATTCATCCTGATGGGTAATTGCCTGCTGCCAGAGGGATTCGGCGCGGTGTTGGAATTGTGTAGAAAGGGATTGATAGGCATCGCTGACGATTTCGGGTTGGGTGACTTGATAGACTGTTTCTCCCTGGGGTAGGCAGTCGCCGCCATAAGTTAGCCAATTATGCACGCTACAGATATAAATCTGGCGATCGATCACCACTTCTTTCACATGAGACGGTTCCAATTCAACGAGTTGTATAGCTGCTAATCCTTCTGCTGTTTTGATTGCTGCCAATTTTCTCAGCCATTCTGGATAAAACTTACCCATGATCTCTATATCATCTGTAGAGGCGATTCGCGAATCGCCTCTACAGTCTGATAATTCCTCCGATACAGTTCCCTGTCCCATGAGAATCCAAACCCCACGCTTGACAAGGGTTTCTAATCCTTGTAACAGGCGATAATCTATCCCTTGTTCTAGGAATTGAGGCAAATAGATTAAAATCTGATGATTGGCTGTTTTCAAGGTGTCTAAAAATTGGGTTTGAATTTGATTTTCTGGAATTAAAATTGCACTGCTGGTTTCCTGGGGATTTTCTTCTGCATTATCCCCCTTGGTAGTTGCTGCTATTCGGACTTGTTCCAGTCTAGCTTCAATTTGTGGATTCTCCTGTGGGAAACTTTCCTTACAAGGTATTTCAAACAATTCCGTTAGGGAAATTTTCCCCTCGGATTGGAGTGTTTCTAGCCAAAGCGTAGCGGATTCTAGTAACTGTTGTCCCCGTCGGAGTTGCAGGGTTAAACGCTGATTGAGAGTATCAAACATGGCAAATAATGCCACAGATTGCCAGCGGGTTTCCGGCGGTTCAGCGATTTTAAAGGCGGTGACTTCTTTGCCGGATTCGGGACTGTGGAATCCCAATCCTTGATGGATGAGGCGTTGCTGGACTTCGGTGAGGGTGAGGGATTCGACAGATTGGATGCGGCGGTTGAGGGGGAGAAAATCGCCTAAATTGGGGAGGTTTAAGGCGGATTCGCGCAGGGGATTGAGTTCAAAGGTAGTCGCCTCTAATA
>CAYUEH010000416.1:2034-5352 GCA_964442465.1 uncultured Laspinema sp.
AGGTTTAAGGCGGATTCGCGCAGGGGATTGAGTTCAAAGGTAGTCGCCTCTAATAAAGGATCGGCGATCGCATAGAGGCGGTGACTTTCTGGCGGTTGCGGGACAGACCCTTTTTCATAAAAAGCTCGCCCTTCCGGCGTGAGTTTAAGGGACCCGTCTGGCAAAACAGTTAGGGTATTTAATTCCTGGAGGTTGGCGGTGGTACTTCTAACAAAAATTGGGTCCAAACCCAAGACTTGGGCTAGTTCAACTTCCGTGGGTTTCGGGTTTATTTCTAGGCTGGCCCGGAGGATAAATTCTTCTAAAACATTGAACTTTCGAGGGGCAGTTACCATCAATTCTATACCCGTTTGCACCAAGGCATAGCGGAATTGTCTAGCAGCAATCACCGATAGTCCCGGACTGGTTTTTTCCAGCTTTTCCACCGAGGATTGCAGGGAGGAATCAATGGATTTAGGGGAGGATTCGAGAAACATCAATTAGACCTCCTTGATGACGAACAACATTAGAAACTTCTGAATAAATTCGCCCGACTTCCCCATGATGATGGGCGAATAATTGATGACAGCCAACAATAACGAGCAATTCCCTGGCGCGAGAAAATGCCACATTCACCCGTTCAGATTTTTTGGCAAATCCCACTTTCCCCTCGGAATTGTTGCGGACCATACTCACAATAATCACGGACCGTTCCATGCCTTGAAATTGGTCAACGGTTCCGGTTCTGATTTGCAGAGATGGGAATCGGTTCTCGTCCAAGATTCTCTCTTCAATCCGGTTGAATTGGGCGCGATAAAAAGTGATAATGCCAATTTCTTTCGGGGGATGACCCTGGGCAACTTTTTCGGACCAAGTGTTTTCCATATCCTGACAAATTTGCTCGATCGCCTCTATTTCTTTGGGGTTAATAAAGGATGTCCCTTCTTTGCGTTCGCCAAAGGTGGAGTCTTGGGGCATTTTCACCCAAATCAGATGTTGATGTTCCTGGATGATGGCACTATCCAGGTGATGTTTGCGCGCTTGATCCGGGTCTAAAATGCCACATTGGAGACGGCGATTATAAAATTGATTAATCGCGCCCATGATGTTGGGATGCATCCGATATTGAATCGTCAGCATGGTTTTGATAGACTCAGGGGCGGCATCAAATTGGAGTTTAAAGAAGGAGTCTTCTAAAAATTGCAAGGCATCTTTACTACTGCCCATTTCGATGGCAATATCCTCGATGGTATCATCATTCAACATGGGCGGTAATTGGCATCGGTCCCCTACCAAAACTAACCGTTTCGCTTTGAGGGCAGGAATTAATAATTCCGGTGGCGTGCATTTGCTGACTTCATCGATAATCACTACATCAAATTTATTAAATTCTTCGGAAAAGTCTCGACGCGCCGCTTGGACACAGGTAATCCCAATCACATTGGCATTGTCGAGATAAATTTGGCGCAATTCATTGCGGTCCTGTTCCGAGGGATGGCGCAGTTTGTCAATCCAATCTTGGACTAAGTTTTGATAGCGATCGAGATACTGTTCTTCCTGATTCCCTGCCTGTTCCCAGGTTTCAAACTGGGTTTTGACTTGGTGTAAAAAGGGCAAATCACAGCAATGTTCCTCGGAGATTTGCGGCAGGCGATCGCGCAGGGTTTCCCAAGTATTTCGCCACCAGTTGCGATGGTTGAGTAAGGGTTGTGGCAGATTGGTGGTGAGTTGTTGGGTAATTTCATGCAATTCTAATTCGCACTGTTCGAGTTGCTGTTGCAAGGGTTGCAAATTTTGTTGTTGCTGGGTGAGATAGGCAGTAATTAGAGTTTGAATATGACCTAACACTTCAAAGGGGGCTAAAGCAGCAATGGCAGTTTCTAAGTTAGCAATTCGACTCTCCCAGGATTGCACCAGTGTCGCAAATTCCGAGGGTTTTTCCCAAATTAAAGCCCGGTTAGCTTGATATCGCTGGACTGCGGTTAAAATGGCGGGAGGTAAGTGCGATTTTTGGCTTAACTCTTGTAACTGGGACAGCGCTTGTTGTAAAGTCTTTTCCCCTTCTTGACGCAATAAATTTAGGGCAGATTGCGATTGTTCGAGTTGAGGTTTTTGGGCGGCAATCCAGTGTTGAATTTGATGCCACTGTTGTCCAATATGGCTTAATCCCTGTTCGGTTTCGGTTTTCAGGGGGAGTAAACATTGACGCGCCTGGGTGACAATTTCATCAATGGTTGTTTGGGCGATTTGTTGTAGGGTCAATTCCACTGCCTGGGTTGTCCAAAGGGTGGCATACTGCTGTTGCTGCTGCTGTAAAACTTCCTGGGTTTTGACGACTAAATTCTGCCGTCCCGATGCCGTCAGTTGGGGATAATTGCCATATCCTGCCGCCAGTTCCCGCCATAAACTGCGATCGCCTGCTGAAAAGACAATCGGGGGCTGATTCAGACTGCGGTGCAAAAATTCATGGAAATAGGAATGATTGCCTTTGGTATTGCGAAAACTGCCCTTAGTTTCATAAGCTAAGGCTTTGAGAAATTGCTCCCAATTCGGCAGTTCTGTCACCGGATGATTGCCATAATTGGGCATAATTGCCACATTCAAGGTTTGGGCGATCGTCAGTAAACTATCGGGAACATGAATCAATTTACTGTTAAAGGGTTGACCCGTTTGCACCGCTTGTCTTAAAATGGTATAAACTTGGGCGGGCGCTGTTTCTAACCAAACCCCCACCTCTTTAATTACGCGGTCAATTTCTAACTTCCGAGTTTGTAAATTTTGGAAGCGTTGCTGGAGGGATTTTTGCTTAGTTAAAGCTTGTTCATATTCCCCTTGCAGTTGTTGCAATGGAGTGGAATCCGCCCGAAATTGTTGGACGGCAGTAGCAGCAGCAGCGATCGCCTCAGCAGTGCAATTAGCTTCTGTGACAACCTCCCTCAATTTAGCCAACTCCGGCGCAACGGTTTCGCAACACCAAGCTGCCAACCCAAATGCACCGCGATCGGGACGAACCCACCCCAATTCCTGAGTTAAAGGTAACGCCACGCGCACCGCATCAATAAAAGTTTTCACCCTACTATCTTCCAAAGTATAAGGGCGAATTTCAGCCAATAACTTCACCACTTCCGGAGATTCCCAGGGTACATTTGGCGCAGTTGCTAACAACCCTGCCAACGCCTCACTCACCCGTTTTACCTCGGGATTTTGGTCTTGTGCCGCTTGATACTGCTGTTCCCAAATGGCCCGATTTTCTAGTAAACTCTCCTGACGATCTTTCCAAACTTGGCGATCGTTGGCGAGTGCTTCTTCCCCTGCCAAATACAGCTCAAATTCCGCCGC
>CAYUEH010000417.1:0-3315 GCA_964442465.1 uncultured Laspinema sp.
ACTTCAGTCGTTATCTTATTTTCGTTCGTAGTAACGACTTCAGTCGTTATCTTATTTTCGTTCGTAGTAACGACTTCAGTCGTTATCTTATCTTCGTTCGTAGTAACGACTTCAGTCGTTTCCGGATCATCATCCTAACCCATCACCCCTCAATTCCCGAATTGAAAACTCACCACCTTCCAAGGAGAAATTGGCACAACCTCCCCCTTAACCCAAACCCGATCTAAATTGTCCTCTAACAAATCCACCCCTCGCAAACTCTGCCATTCCTCCTGAACCTCTAATCCCGTCGGTTTCCCTTCCGATTCATAACAGCGCATAATCCATTTCGTCTCATCCATTTCCGACTGCTTGAATGCCATCAAAACCAGACTCTCTCCCGACAACTGTAAAAAACTCCCCACCAAACCTAGAGTTGTTTCCCCCTGTTCCGAGACTGACTCTATCAAACGAACCTGCAAGGGTAAATTCAATTCATATCCTTGTCGGACCGTTTTTGCGGACTGCCAATTTCCTTCATGGGGATAAATGCAATAGGTGAATTGATGCCACCCTAAATCCGCCTCGGGGTCCGGCCAAGTGGAACCCCGGAGGAGAGTTAAACGCAATTGATTGGGGGTGGCATCGTAACCATATTTACAATCATTCAGGAGACTTATTCCCCCGGTTTCTCCACTTAAATCCGCCCATTTTAAAGCAGGAACTTCCCATTGGGCTTTTTCTGCATCGGTTTGGGGTCGAGTGGTTCGTGACACTGCACCACAAGGGGTTTCATAGGTGACAAAATCTGCTTCAATTGTCAGGGGAAATGCCACTTTTACCATGACATGGCGGTCTTGCCAATTGACCGTTGTGGCAATTTTTACCCAGGGGGAGTCCGCTTGGAGGATATACTCTTGAATAAAGTCAGATTGTCCCAATTGGCGAATCACTTGTACTCGTTGTTGCAGTTCCCCTCGTTCTAGCCATTGAATCTGTTTTAGGGTAGGAGAAGGAAGCGGATGTTGGCTATAATTGGGGTCAATATTCCAGGCATCCCAATATTGTCCTTGATCTGCAAAGGCTTGGAGTTGGTTGCCCGGTTTTTTGAGAATTTCCCAATTGTTTATTTTATCATAAATGCTGCTAATATTGCCAGTTCTGGGGTCAATAATAACGCGAATTTTGTCCGTTTCTAGGATAAATTCGCCTTCGGGTTCTGGGGAGGAAGAATCAGGATTAAGTTCTGATTGCCCTAACCAAAAAACGTGATAACCAATGGAGGGAATATCTAGGCATTCAAATAACAAATGAGTCGGGGTGAGTTGCGATCGCACTCGATTTCCTTGACTATCATACACTTGCCATTCCATCCCAGTTGCAGCGGATTCTGGCAACTCTAGGGAAACCACTTGCGATCGCCGCCAATTGAGAGAGTTAAATACAACCATCGGTTGGACCGATCGCAACCCCGTAGGCGGAACTCCGGCAATTTGTGCGGCGATCGCCGCCAATGCCCGTTCTAACACCTCCCGTCCCTGTTCTTCCGCTTCCTGCCAACCGAGATTCGCATCCAGATACACCTCCGGAATCGAAGAACCGGGTAAAATATCGTGAAACTGATTCAATAATACCCCTTTCCAAGCGGCTTCAATTTGCCCTTTCGGATACTCCGTTCCTGTCTCCCTTGTTGCAACTGCCGCCCACAATTCCGCTTCATATAATAACCCCTCACAGCGACGATTCCATTGTTTTTGGTCGCCATGAGTCGTATAACAACCTCGATGAAATTCCAGATATAATTCATCCCTCCAAACTGGAAACTCTCCCTGCTGTTGCAACTGGCGCAAATAGTCTTCAGCAGTGGTAAATTCCATTGCCGGGAAAAAGGGAGACTGCCGCCAGCGATCGCCAACTTCTAACATATCCCGAGTCGGACCCCCGCCATGATCTCCCACTCCTGGTAACCATAAACTCTCTTTCAGTCCGGTTTTCTGTTCCCAATCACAAGCATAATCCGCCATTTGCACAGGGTCAATTCCGGTGCCAATTGGGGCAGACATTAAACTAAAAATTTGCGTTCCATCGGGAGATTCCCACCAAAAAACGGGATAGGGAAATTCTGTCGTATCATTCCATCGCAACTTTTGGGTGACAAAATATTCGATGCCTCCCTGTTTTAACAATTGCGGCAATTGTCCACAGAATCCAAAACTATCCGGCAACCATGCCACAGGAGAGAGTTTGCCAAATTTTTCTAAACAATACTGTTGTCCATATAACAGTTGTCTGGTGATAGACTCACCACTAATAATATTTAATTCCGGTTCTACCCACAATCCAGCTAAAACTTCCCAGCGTCCAGCGGTCACTTCTGCTTGAATATCTGCAAATAAATCGGGACTGTTGTCTTCAATCCAAGCATAGAGGGCAGCAGTGGAATGTCCAAAGGTCAGGTATGGAAATCCTGCCATTAAATCCAAAACGGAGGCAAAGGTAAACTCGGCAACATCCCAGGTTTCGGCGATGGGCCATAACCAGGCTAAATCTAAATGGGCGTGACCGAGTAAAAACAGTTTACTGGTTTGTTGAAATGCTTGTTTCAAATGGGTTCGTAATTCAGCCAGGGATTGCTCAAATTGGGGAACATCATCGGGTAAGCTATTCCAGGCGATCGCCTCCATCTGGGTCTGTAATTGCTGCAATTTTATTTCGGCATCGGATGAAATTCCCCAATAGTTGCCAATCACCGCTAATTCATCGGCAATAAACCCCGGATCAATGCAACTTTCATAATCCTCTTCATAGCTTTTTTCATAAATCCAAAGCGATCGCACTAATGCCCCGCTATCATGTCCGGGACTGACTAATCTTAAAGCAATATCAATCCCCTGACCCGGTTTTGCCTCTTCGATAATCATCACTCGGGTCACACAATCAAATAAATCCCCCTCCTGGACTAACTCCCCATTCACAAAAATTTGGGCCTCATCTGCCCACCAGGTTAGGGCCAAGCGCAAGGTTAATCCCGCCACCGGATACCCCTGCAACTGGTCCGGAACCTGATATCGCAACCCTAACCAGATCGTCTGCTGCCCTTGAGTCCAGGGGATATGTCCTTTCTCGTTGAGTGTGGCCCTCTGCCACTGGTCCCAGGTGTCTGCTGCGGTCCCTTCCTCCACGGATAAATCTGCCATTCGGTATCGCCAACAAGCGATCGCATTCACCCGGGTCAGTTGCCGCAGTTTCTCAATTGATCGGGTTATTTCACTGTGTGGGTATGGCATAAATTTGCTCAAATTTTAGATATGATGAAAAGACGGGTTTCGGATTCTC
>CAYUEH010000417.1:3415-5347 GCA_964442465.1 uncultured Laspinema sp.
AAAAAAACCCGTTACAGAGGTTCATATTGCGGATAGTCAATATGAAATCCGCCCCCGAACAAACTGATTAACTTAAAAATTATGTCCTCTTCCGGTCGATATCAAAGTAAATTATTCAAGTTTCTGCAAGCGGGGTCTCGCAAACTGGCGACCCAGTTAGAAAAGGCCGGACAGCAGATCCGCTGGGTTGCCCAAACTGGGGGCCATTATTTATTGATTCCGGTCTATGCAGTGTATCAGGCCACCCGGTTTGTGGGAAAGCAGTTAGCGGGAACTGGTAACCCGTCGGAGTCTTCAGCGAAAACCCTGGGGACAGCGGAGGCGAATCCAGGGACGAGAGAATCGGACAGATTCTCGCAAACCCCAGAAGGCGATCGCCCGATCGCCCGCGTCTTGAGTGGGGTTGAACTGGTGGCAGTTGCGGCAGCAACAGCGGATACTGAGGAATCCTGGCAAGTTTTAGTTACATTCGAGGACAACTCACCCCAACTTCAACAGAAGGAAGTTCTCGCTTTACCCTCGGGACGGACTGGGTTGCGGCAACGGGTATTGAACTGGATTCCCGGGAAAATTCTCGCCCGATTTGGGGTGAAAGGCGATCGCCCAGGAACTCTGGTCCCGGCGGCATCAACAGAACAATCCTTAACTGTGGCAACTCCCGCCTCGGCGATCGCCACGTCTCGTCCGGTGATTCAAGGGATTGCCACCTTGTTGGAAACGCGGAGTTTAGTTTTAATCAGCGATCGCAACCAAATTTTAGATATTCTCACCCCCGTCCAGCAGCAACAATTGCAAGCCAGAATTGAGGGGGAACTGGCAGCAGCAGGGTACAACCGCGAACCGAAAAACTTGTCATCCCAGGCAACAGAGTCGGTCCTCACGGGTTCCCCATCCCAGAACCAGTTACCGCCCGTTAAGCGATTGCGTCGCTTGGGTCAACTCTTAGCTGGAGTTCAACCCGTTCCTCTAGGCAATGTATTCGACCGGAGTTTAGCTAAAGTTGGGGATTGGTTGCAACCCTCCGCCCTCGTGTTGCAACCCGATGGAGTGAGTGACGTTCCCGAACCCCAGGGGACCGGATCCCCCCGCTATCAGGGTCAACCTAAAATTGAAGCCGTCTTGTTAAAGATGGATGCGGCAGTGGCGAGATGGGAAGAGATGCCATTACCCCAGGGAGGAACCCTCAGCCAAACCGTGGCAGACAGAGGCGAGTCTCTGCTGAAGGGGATTCAAACCCTGGCGATCGCCCTCGTCACCGACCCCCAGCCAGACACCACATCCTCCGAACTCTCGGAGGAAAATCAATCCCTATCCCTGCAACTGCAACGGTTGATTCAATCGGCAGTGGATTATTTCTTCGGAACCTCGGATCGGGCTTTAACTGGAGAGGGCGATCGCCCGTTCACTCATCCTGAAGTTTCGGGGAAAGAAATAGCACAAAAAGCAGGAAATGTCAAGCCTTTATCTGGAAATTCTGAGGCGGCGACTGGGCAGTTGTCCAGTAACGCGGAATTAGACAGATTGCCGGACTCCTTCTGGGGAGTCGAGGCAGTGGAACAATTTCTGAACCCACCCTATCCGACCACCCGACGAATTGGACAGTCCCGATCCGTCAGCAAGACGAACCGCAGCAAATCCACCAAAGGAAATCACCGCCGAGTCCAACCCCAGCGATCGGTCCCCCGGACCGCAGTCCCATCCACCGCGACGGTAACCGTTGAACCCACCTCACGGGTTAGCCGCCCTAGTCCCGTGGTAGACTCGACCGTGCAATTGCCACCCCAGGTGCAAACCCCGCCCAAACGGGACTGGATCGACGTGGAAATTGCCGAAGTGGAATATATTATGCATCCCTTAGAGCAAGCTTTGAAGTGGTTTGACCAGATTCTGGTTTGGCTGGAAGAGAAACTGATTCAAGGGTGGCAATGGGCG
>CAYUEH010000418.1:0-5346 GCA_964442465.1 uncultured Laspinema sp.
CCTTGATACTGTTGCCACTCCCGCCAAAACACCGAATCAATACCTACAGTTCTTTTGTGCCTATCTAGCATCTTTGTAACTCCTCGTCTCCTTTCGGATACAAAAAAATTAAGTTAGGCACCCCGGTTTTCTCAATTCTCTGTTTGCAATTTTGTTACCCCTATTTTAGGCTCCAGGTTTGCCTTCATCAAGAACCCAAGTCACTGTCAAATTTAAAATTTCGTGTTAATATATGTCGTCCGTTGCAACTCGTACTGGACCGACACACTTTAAACAGTGGGTTGCTTAGGTTTCAGCCGCCTAACCCACCCTACACGAAAGCTACGACCTCTGCACGATCGGCAAACTGCCAAGCTTAACTTGGCTTGACAGGAAGTTATAGCGATCGCGTTTTCGATGCTTTCCGGGCGATCGTCAAACGGGCTTGGCTGTGGCGGTGAAGGGGTAGGGGCGATCGTTGCCAGCCTCTCCTTGCAGTAGGTCATTATCTTTCCCACCCCAGAGAATATCGTCTCCGGCATCGCCGATGAGAGTGTCTTTGCCTCTATTGCCAAACAACAAATCACTCTCGACATCGAGAGTAGAAGTGGGGTCTAAGGTTCCGCCCCGGATGAAGTCGTCGCCTAAGTCACCCCAGATCATATCTGTGCCTAAGTCGCCGTAAAGATGGTCGCCATCTTTGCCACCCCAAATGGTGTCATTGTCCCGTCCGCCAAATATCGTGTCGCGTCCGGTGTTGCCTGCCAGGACATCGCCACCTTGATTGCCAAAGATGAGATCGTTCGCGTCCAATCCAGTGACGATATCGTTGCCTGCCAACGCTTGGATCGTGTCAGCGTTCGGGGTTCCAATCAGGCGATCGTTGCCAAATGTACCGAGGATTTCCATAAGGTGCATCTCATATTTGTTAATGGTCTATTTTTAAAGGCGGGTGTAGGGGACAGGGGTTCCAAACCCCTAGAACGAAAATTATACTTACATAATTGAGATGCACCCTTGCCATAGTTCTGTTGAATTTCAGGTTGTAATAACAAGACTGGACAGTAAAAAGTTCTGTTCCTTTTTCTGTCTCGCCTTAACCACCATCTACTCATTATATAGCGATTCTCATCTGGGTAAGGTAGAACCCTCACCCCAAACCCCTCTCCATCCCCCCTACCCCCCTTTGAAAGGGGGGGAGAGGGGCTTTGAAAAGTACCTCATTAACCTGGGAATTGCTATAACTGGCATTGCAGTATTTTGGCCAGCCTCTATTGCTAATCCCGAACACAATGCTGATAACGATTCAATTTGGATGGGTGCGTTACGACCCGATTAAAGATTCAAGCAAATTTGCCAAAAAATAGTCGCGGGTCTAACACACCCTACCAAAATATTTCTATTTGCTGACGGACTGTATATAGCATTCCTAAATGAATTGTGGAAGACGATGGCGGCCCCCAACCGTCGGCGGCCCAGCCCTTCGGCGTAGCTCAGGAGGGAGAGGGGAGAAGAAAATGTCACAACTGCTGCCAGGATTGCTATATGTCTCATTCTTATTTAGAACAACTATAAAAAGGACAGAGGACGGCTCATATTTTCGGCAAAACCGAGAATGCCGCGATCGCTCGGTAGCTCAGAGCTCAGGAGAGAGGGGTTGGGGGTCGCCCAGGTCTTCCACAACTGCTGCCAGGATTGCTATAACGACTGAAGTCGGGACGTTGAACAGTCAAGAAGAACGACTGAAGTCGGGACGTTGAACAGTCAAGAAGAACGACTTCAGTCGGGAGGTTTACCTAGGAAGATAACGACTGAAGTCGGGACGTTGAACATGGGAGGGTTACTCCGTTGCGGGGATGGTGATTTCTAAGGTGACTGGAACCGGAGGTAACGGGACTGGGGGTGGCGTGGGAACATCGAGTAAGGTTGTTGATGCCGTTTCTAGATTGACGGGAGGGTTCAAGAATGCCAGGGGGGGAGGGGGTGCTGGCATCTCTAAAGAGGGGAGAGTGGTGAGGGTGGAATGATCCGAGGTGGGAGTGGCAATTTGGGGGGCTGTCTCTAGGGACCGAATGAATTGGGATAGAGCATATTCCATTTGCGTACCTGGATCCATTGCCATCCAGCCTTCTGGAGTTAACTCACGCAGTTCAAAGTGGAGGTGAGGTCCGGTGGAGTTGCCGGTACTGCCGACTTCTCCAATGACTTGACCCTGTTCCACGACTTCTCCAGGTTGGACAAAGATATTGGAGAGGTGAGCATAGAGGGTTTCCAGGGTGGAATTTTGGTGTTGGAGGACGACGGTTTGACCATAACCTCCCATCCAATCGGCGATGGAGACGGTGCCGCTATAGGCAGCGACGACGGGAGTTCCGGTGGGTGCACCGAAGTCAATGCCGGAGTGAAAACGGCGGTCCCCAAAAATCGGATGGATCCGCCAGCCAAATAAGGAGGTAATTTCCGAGGGAATTGCCAGGGGGAAAATCATGCTGGTGTTGCCGTTTCCGGGACGATTGGACCGTCTCAGACGATTCCAGTCGAAGTTGCGCGCAGCGGTTTTGGTGCGATAGTGGATGCCGTCAATGTCAGCTTTTGCTGACGCTTGCGGGTAGGCCGGGGCAGTCCTAACGGGGACTTGCGGCAGTGCGGCGTAGGAAGGTTCGGGTTCTGCATAGTAAACGGGTTCAGGGGGTGCAGAGGCAGGGCCTCTGGGGGCGGCGATCGCCGGGGGTTCCAGGGGTTGCAAGGCGGGACTGTAGAGGTTCGCCTGTTGCGCTTGCTGAATGGATGCGGGAACCGGCAGGCGGTCCTCTGCGTAACGATGCTGTTCGACCTCCTGAGATGCTTCCTGGATGGGGGGTTCACCCCACGCGGCCTCTTCCACGACTTCCGGTGGAGGGGGTGCTGTGGCAGTGAAGGAGTCCGACTCTTCTGGTGCTGGTGTTGCGACAGCAGCGGGGGAGTGTTCGGGGGTGGGGAGACTATAATCCGTGGGATCGACGTAAAGATTGCTTTGGTGGATGTTTTGGAGGGTGGGTTCGGCGCTGGCGGTTTCCGGGATGGGGTAATCTTCCGGAGGGGCGATCGCCTCGCGGTTGTAGTCTCCAATGGGGTCCGGTTGCGCCATCAGGGTCTCAGGCGCTAAGTCTGCTTCAGGAGACCAGGGGGTCACTCCAGCCGTATCTAAGGGGTCTGGAGAGGCATCTTCGGCCACCCAAGGGTCAACCGGGGTTTCCTCAACGAATCCCGACACTGGATAATCAGCCCCTTCTAAGGGTTGTAAGAGTTCGGCGCTGGTGGAGACTTCCGGTTCGGAGGGAACGGATTCAACGGGCGGGGGAGCCATTTCAGATTGACCGAAGGGGTCTGCTGCATCCGATGGGGTCTGTGCATTCGCATCTGTGTCTCCACTCAGCAAGCTCAGGGAGGGAATCAAAGCGAGTCCCTGCAACAGGAGAGAAACCTGACAAATAATACTTAAAGGACTGCGGGAAAGTTGATTTCGCTGGCTCATTTTAATTCGCTCTTCGCTATAGATTCCTAGTAAGGATTAACGGTTTCAAAGCAGGGTTCTACACAGCAAACACCGCGCAGTTAGGCCCTGAGAATGGGATACCCCTGGTTAATTGTACCGGGCATCAACTCAATTTCTTCGGTAGTAGAAGCACGGGTCAAAGCAGAGTTGGGGTCTGATGCCGATGTTCGGGTTAGACGAACGCGCAGTTCGCCGGTATCGCCGACGCCGAGGACAACCCCTGCGGACCCTTCTACCGCAACGGGTTGACCGATGCCAACCATGAGGTTTTGGTAGGAGGGGAGCAAAGTCCCTACTCCTTTCCGATCGAACGTTTGATATCCGGAGGCGACTGCCCAGAGGGTGAGGGCCGCCAACATTTCCAGAGATGTTATCTCAGGATGAGGGCGATCGCCTAGGAAGGTTTGGAGGTTAATCCCGGTTTCGGGGACTGGGTTGGACCAATTAATGCCCACTCCGACGACAGCTTTGGTAATTTGTCCCTGATGGATTTTGGTTTCCGTGAGGATACCCCCCAATTTGTAGCCGTCGAGAATCAGGTCGTTGGGCCATTTTAGGCTGACTGGGATATTGTAGGCGCGGAAGGTGGTTGCTAGTCCCCAGGCGCTACAGAGGGTCAGCAGTAGTGCATCCTGGGCGCTGAGGTTGGGGGTTAGGGCCAGGGAGAGATAAAGACCTCCAAGGGATGATTCCCACTGACGTCCCCGCTGTCCTTTTCCCGCCGTTTGACGGGTGGCGATGACCACCGTTCCAGGGGGCGCACCGTCGGCCAGGAGGGTCCAGAGGGTTTGATTGGTGGAGGCGACTTGCTCGAAGAGGTGAATAGAAAAGTTGAGGGATGACGGCGACAAGGACGGGTGTGAGGAGAAACCCTTGTCGGTCGTTCCCGGGTTGACGGTGTGCTGCGATCGCAGACCCCGCAGAAAATTTTCTATGCAGTCTTGATTCAGGCCCACAGGAGCGGTTCGCGTAAAGAGTCCGTGGACTAAGGTAGCATAAAATGCGAATTTAAACTGAAAAATTTTGGGATTTCTTCCAGTTGGGATTGTAGTCTGAGCCTGTCGCTCCTCCCCTGAATCATTCCTTGAGTAATTATTTATCTTCAAACCAAAGATGCATACTTGGCACTGGCGGAATTGGAACGGACTGCCCTATCTGACTTGTAGTTTACTGGAACCTTGGCCTCACGGCTTTTTTACTCAGCAATTTTGGCCGCGATCGCCACAGGAGTTGGTGGAGGTGTTGCAACCCACAGCATCGGTGTATCGCGTGAAACAGGTGCATGGGAATACGGTGTTGAGTACGCAGATGTTGACCCCCCAGGTTCGGGAAGCAGAGTTAGAAGAGGATGCACCCCAGAAACCGGAGGCGGATGGGTTGATGAGTGCAGGGTCCCAGGAAGCAGTCTGGGTTTGTAGTGCAGATTGTTCGCCGGTATTGATTGGGGATATGGAAACGGGACAGGTGGCGGCGTTGCATTCGGGATGGCGAGGGACTGCGGAAAATATTGTAGCGGTGGCGATCGCCCAGATGGTGAACCAGGGGAGTCAGTTGGAGCAATTACGAGTGGCGATCGGGCCCGCCATTTCCGGCCCAGTGTATCAAGTCAACACGGAAGTTGCCATCCAAACCTGTGCCAGTCTAGTTGATTTAGACAATCCAGATGACATTTTAAAAACCGTTCAAGACTTCGATAATTCCCCCATCTTACCCGATTCCGAACCCGGAAAAGCAAGGCTAGATGTCCGACGAACCATTGAGTTACAGTTAGAGCAATTGGGGATAACTTCCGAACAAGTTGCCATTTCCCCCCATTGCACCTATCAAGACCC
>CAYUEH010000419.1:0-5337 GCA_964442465.1 uncultured Laspinema sp.
CTTGGGCGATCGCCGTCTTGCCAATATGGAACGAGTTGGTACTCTCACGCTGGATTTTGGCGTGAGTCACCTGAGCATTTTCCGCTACCCAGATTTCCGTAACCGCATTGGTAAAATAAGGCGCATTCCCCTTAAAATTGCCGCAGGAATCGTCATCGGCAACCACATATTCTTCAATCAGGGTGCAGCGACTTCCCCGTTGTGCCACCACCAAACAGCGGGGTTGAACTAACCGGGGTTGTGCTCCAGGAACTGCCATAAATAACAGATGAATCGGTTTGTCAACTGCCACATCCTTGGCAATCCACACCACTGCCGCATCCATTAATCCGGAGGTATTCAAAGCGGTAAATACCTCTTTGTTACCCTCAACATTTCCCAGATATTTGGGCAAATCCGCCTGCAACGATTCTGGCAATTGTCCCAGATTTCCGACAAATATCCCTTCCGGTAACCCAGAAACATTGGAAAGTTTAGCCGAATAACAGCCATTGACAAACACCAAGCGGCTGTCTGAAATTTCCGGTAACTCAAAAGGTGCGACTCCAGTCGTCGGAATTGCCTCCGGAGGTGCTGCCTCGAACGTCAATGCCTGCAATCCAGACAAATCCGTAACGCGCCATTCCTCATCTTTGCGAGTTGGCATTGCCAATTCTCGCACCCAGGTTGCTGCATTATCCCGCACCTGCTGCAATAACGCTGCCGTTGGGGGTGCAATTCCATAGTCTGGATTCACCACTGGCGCAGGAGAGGCGACTGCCTGTTTCAACAATTCATCTAAATAAGACACCTGGGGTTTTTTAGAAACCTCTATCACCATTATACACCTGCCTTCACCCGATCGGCTTCTACCACCCAATCATATCCCCGTTCTTCCAATTCCAGCGCCAAATCTTTGGTGCCGGTGGTCAAAATTCGACCCCCTTCCATGACATGAACATAATCCGGCACAATATAATTCAGCAAGCGCTGATAGTGGGTAATTGCTAACACGGCATTATCTGCCGAAGATAACTGATTCACCCCACTGGCGACAATTTTCAACGCATCAATATCCAAGCCGGAATCTGTCTCATCCAAAATGGCTAATTTTGGCTCTAACAGTGCCATTTGCAGGATTTCGTTGCGTTTCTTTTCCCCACCAGAAAATCCTTCATTCACACTGCGGTTGAGAAAGGCTGGATTCATCTTCACCACGTCCAGCTTTTGTTCGATGATGTCTTCAAAATCAAAGGCATCGACTTCCTCTAACCCTAAATATTTCTGGCGAGAATTGTAGGCGACTCGTAAAAAGTCTAAATTACTCACACCAGGAATTTCCAAGGGATATTGGAATGCCAAGAAGACTCCCGCTAATGAGCGTTGTTCCGGTTCCAACTCTAGGAGATTTTGACCCATAAAAATCACCTCTCCCCCGGTGACTTCGTAGGCGGGATGACCCGATAGCACCTTGGAGAAGGTACTTTTCCCGGAACCATTTGGTCCCATAATGGCATGAATTTCTCCCGCCTTGATTTCTAAATTCAAGCCTTTGAGAATGGGGGTATCATTCACATTCGCGGTTAAATCGCGAACGGACAGAATTACTGGACTACCTTCTTTAATCATTTCTCTTCAATCAATTCCTTCCATTGAACAACCTAAATCCGAGGGTTAGAAGAGGCGAGCCATCAGGGGCGATCGCCTCTCCTCAATCCCGGGAAACATTCCCACAGGATTACCCGACTGAGCCTTCTAACTTCAAGCTCAACAAGCGATCGGCTTCCACTGCAAATTCCATCGGCAACTGATTAAACACATCCTTGCAGAATCCGCTAATCATCATCGAAACCGCATCTTCCGGCGAGATTCCCCGTTGGGCAAAATAGAACAGTTGATCTTCTCCAATCTTAGAAGTCGAGGCTTCATGTTCTACCTTTGCCGTATCATTTTCCACCTGAATATAGGGGAAAGTATTCGCCTGAGCGTTGTCCCCAATCAGCATAGAATCGCACTGAGAATAGTTGCGCGCGCCTTGGGCTTTCGGTGAAACCTTCACCAATCCGCGATAGCTATTGGCCGAATTTCCCGCCGAAATTCCCTTAGAAATAATCGTGCTGCGGGTATTTTTGCCAATATGGATCATCTTGGTGCCGGTATCGGCTTGTTGTTTGTTGTTCGTGAGGGCGACGGAGTAAAATTCTCCCACAGAATTATCCCCCACTAACACACAACTGGGATATTTCCAAGTAATTGCTGAACCTGTTTCGACTTGAGTCCAAGAAATCTTAGAATTTTTGCCTTTGCAGAGTCCGCGCTTGGTGACGAAATTATAAATTCCGCCCTTGCCATTCTCATCTCCAGCGTACCAGTTTTGGACCGTGGAATATTTAATTTCCGCATTATCTAATGTCACGAGTTCCACCACGGCAGCATGAAGCTGATTCGTGTCAAACATGGGGGCGGTGCAGCCTTCCAAATAGGAGACATGGCTACCTTCTTCGGCAATAATCAAGGTGCGCTCAAACTGCCCCGATTCGCCATTGTTAATCCGGAAATAGGTGGAGAGTTCCATTGGGCATTTGACGCCTTTGGGGATATAGACAAAGGAGCCATCGCTAAACACCGCCGAGTTGAGGGCGGCGAAGTAATTATCAGCGACGGGAACGACACTGCCCAGATATTGCTTCACCAGTTCAGGATAGTCCTTGACGGCTTCAGAAATGGAGCAGAAAATTACCCCTTCTTCGGCTAATTTTGCTCTAAAGGTAGTGGCGATGGAAACGCTATCGAAGACGGCATCGACGGCAACGTTACTCAAGCGCTTTTGTTCAGAGAGGGGAATGCCCAGTTTCTCGAAGGTTTCGAGAATGGCGGGGTCAACCTCATCCATGCTATTCAGTTTTTGCTTTTTCTTGGGAGCGGAATAGTAGATGATATCTTGATAATTAATTTGGGGATAGTTAACGTGCGCCCAAGTGGGGTCGGCCATTTTTTGCCATTGCCGAAAAGCTCGGAGGCGGAATTCTAACATGAATTCCGGTTCTTCTTTTTTGGCGGAAATTAACCGGACGACATCTTCGTTAATGCCGGGGGGTAAAGTGTCGGATTCAACGTCGGTGATGAATCCATATTTATAGGGTTGATTAACAAGGGTTTTTGCAGTAGTAGCAGTCATAATTTTAGTTCGATGTTCTCTCTACAATTGGATTCAGGGCAGGGGTGGAACTGAGTCAACAAGAGGGTTGATTAGGCTCCTAGAACGTCGGCTTAGGGTGAGATCCAAGGGACAAGAAACCGGGTTTCTGCCCGAGATTGGGTGCAATTGAGGGAGACATTGTATCAAGAAACCCGGTTTCTCAGGGGTGCCGATCGCCTTGGGAATTTAAAAGTGTTCGGAAAGGGTTCCTATGGATTGGTCATTTCGCGAATTTCGTCAAAAGAAATCTTCTGTTCTTTGCCCGCGAAGGGATTATCATCGGTTAGAAATAACATACAGTGACATTCTTTGCGCTCGCGCATGGGAATGCAGGGACAATTCCAGAAGGTGGCTTTGACTTCGGCTTCTTTGTCTTCGTAGTGGCGACAGGGACAGAGGGGGGCACCCAATTCATCCTTGTTTTTCGCCAATCCTTCGATGACGACGGCAGTAACGCCGAGATCGGAGCAGAAGTAGGTCCCAGTGCGTTTGGCGTACTGCTCGGAAAATTGCCGCATCGCTTCTAGGTTTTTGTCGGTGGCTTGTTGTGTAGGCTGTTCTAAAGTCATTATCCAGGTTGATATAACGAGCAAATTTGCGGGGGAGGATCCCCGATTTAGGGGAAGGTTGAGGTCGGATTCAGGCGATCGCCCCTTGAATGAGTCAATCGCTGAACTCTCCGCCAGGGACTGCGCCCTCTTTACTGGGGGGCAGTTTGCTGTTATCGTTCCCCATCACCAGTCTCGGATCTCCCGTCCTTTGGATTCTTTCTCTTTGCCTGGTTGGGCATCCTTGCCCTCCGTCTATATATAATAGGGTTAAAACAACACCCGGGTTGCTTAATTCTATTTTAGAATACTTTAGCAACAAGTGTGTTGTCAAAGTCGGCAATAGATTTTTTCGAGCGTTTTGGCGTTTGACTACAGGCAAGATGATGATGACGACTACTCAGCAACCTTCCACTAAAGAAGATATCCTGCAATACCTATTAAAGCAGGGTCTAGCCACGGCTCAAGAGTTAGCCGAAGTTTTAGATATCTCTCCCCAAGCGATTCGCCGCCATCTCAAGGACCTGGAAGCGGAGGAATTGATTCGCCATAAGGCAGTACAGGCGGGGATGGGACGTCCCCAGCATCAATATGAACTCACCCCCAAGGGGAAAGATTTTTTCCCGAATCAATATGATGATTTTGCCGTGTCCCTGCTGGGGACCCTGGCAGAAACGATGGGGGAGGACCAAATGACCTCAATTTTGCGGAAGCAGTGGGAACGCAAAGCCATCCATTACCGCGATCGCCTGGGAAATCAGCCCTTATCCGAACGGATGGCGGGATTAGTCAAACTGCGGCAAGCGGAAGGCTATATGGCGGAGGTCCATCGGGTCGAACCGGAGGGGTCCAACAGTGGCGACAGCTTTTTGCTGACGGAACACAACTGCGCTATTTCCACCGTGGCGGAGTCCTTTCCCAGCGTCTGTGGACATGAACTGGAAATGTTTGAGGCAATCCTCCCGGATTGCACCGTGGAACGGACTTACTGGATGATTGATGGAGAACACCGTTGCGGCTATTTGATTACTCTGCAATCAGAAAGCGTGCGATCGGCCCTTTAACCGTTCCCAGAATCCTCAATCTGTAACCTGAAGGGTTAAAATTGCTGCTGTTGTCGCAACTGTGGCATCCATATTATGCTGTCTAAATAAAAAACTATGGCCTCTCCCGAACCCTCTGCCCAATTTTTAACCCCAGAAGAGTCCTACGCCGTGGATGGCGCTCTCCTGGCGTCCCATGAAAAGTTTTTAACCCGCCTGACTATTTCTTCGTTGAAGTTACTGCAACATATCGCTACAGATTCAGGAGTGCCAATGGAGTCCCTTACCCACGAGGAGATCATTGCTTGGTTTGAGAAAGATGCCAAGTTGCGGTATGAGCAGGGTCCTGACGCTGCTTTTTTGAAATGGTAATGGGGGGCCGGCCCGCAGGCTGTAGCCCGGAGGCTATACGGACAAAGCCCGCCTGCGCGGGCTACCTATCCTCGTTAGGACCTACGCATTACCCCTAAATGTAGAGGCGATTCGCGAATCGCCTCTACATTTAGGGTGGACTCCTCGTGACTTGGCTCTGCCGAGTCACGCTCTTTTGGAGGCTCTGCCTCCTGCT
>CAYUEH010000420.1:0-5332 GCA_964442465.1 uncultured Laspinema sp.
GAAAATCCTCAAAATCCCTCTCTAGGAGGGAAACTTGTTGTCCATTAGTAATCAAGCAATATCAGCATGGAAACGGTAGTCTGAGGTTGAGTGGGAGCAAGGGAACTGTTCTGGGATGACTAAAAATTTACATAGGGGGTTGAGAGAAACCGTGGCTACGAAGTGGTGGAGAGAACGTTGGCTACAGTGCCTTGTTGCGTGTTCGCTGATGATTTTTAAGCAGCAGATTTGGAATGGTGGTCAAGTAGGTTTTGGACGATGTTATGACCCTCCAGAACCCATAAGCTCCAATGGTCTCCAGTGTCATGAACGCGAGTGAGTTGAAGAATGCGCTCGCCACCTGGGATTCCTTTATCCAGGCGAAGATGCGAGCGGCAACCGGGGGTTCCATCATTCAGGCTCTTGATGCGATGGCTAATCTGGGATTCCCTCAAACAGCCTGGGGGTAAGCTCGGCAACCGGGGGATTCCATCATTTAGGCTCTTGATGCGCTTCGGGCTAACCTGGGATTCCTTCATTCAGGCTCTTGATGCGATGGCTAACCGAGGATTCCTTCATTCAGGCTCTTGATGCGATCGGTCACCTGAGATTCCCTCATTCAGGCTCTTGATGCGATGGCTAACCGAGGATTCCTTCATTCAGGCTCTTGATGCGATCGGCAACCGGGGTTCCCTCATTCAGCCCAACGGTGCGATCGGCAACCGGGGTTGCCATCATTCAGGCTCTTGATGCGATCGCCACCTGGGATTCCCTCATCTAGACCGGAGGCGCTTCGGGCTAACCGAGGATTCCCTCATCCAAACCGGGGGTACGGTAAGCGCAGCTATGCCGCAGGCTATCGCCACCTGGGGATTCCTTCATCCAGACCGGGGGTGCGATCGGTCACCGAGGATTCCCTCGAACAGGCCAGGGATGCCGCACAGCGCAGCTATGCCGCAGGCGATCGCCACCTGGGATTTCCTCATTCAGACCGGGGGTGCGATCGGTCACCGGGGGATTCCCTTTGTTCTCCAAGTGCCTTCGCTACGTTTGTAAACACAAAAATAAATCAATAACTTGGCTCAATTGTAACTACAATACAGAAATTTGAAAGACTTGTCTTTCCCTTGAATCATCTGCGTTTTTGGCATAGCATATCGGGTCTAAAATCGTCAAATGGGGGTAAAAAAATTAAGTCAGGTGTTTGAGGGATGCCTGCCAACTGAAAAACCCCCTAAAAAATTTGTAGGCACAATGACATACCATTGCTCTGCCGGGGGAGATGAAAAAAACCGAGGGCCAAGTGTAGGCCAAACTGGAATAACCGAAGCCCGCGCGGGATAGGCAAGATTTGGCTAAAAAAAACCCTCTCTGAGAGGGTTTTTTAGAGGATAGGGCAACATCTGTAAGCTAATTTGTATCCACAGCACTTGTAATAAACCTTAATATTCGTACCTACACCGTGCCTACAGTGTCGGGACAGACAGAACCACAATTTCAGGGAAAATCACGAAAATCCCTCTCAAGGAGGGAAAAATCATTGGGAATCAGTAATTGAATAATGTCAGCATTGAAACGATGGAGGGGGTTGAGTCAGGAGCATGGAGTTGTGGAAAAATGACCGGGGAGAATTGACGAGAGCCTTGTGGGAGACTTGGTTGAACTGGGTCAACTTTGAGGGCTCGTGGGTCAGGTCCAAGTCGGGGAATACTCGGGCAACTTTGAGGGGTTGTGGAGGAGGGGAAAGTCTGGGAAATATAGAACGGCTTAGTCTAGAGGCATCCTTATTAACATAAATAACGACATCAATCAAAATTTTTGATGGAAACCAGCCTACAACAAAAAGCAAGAATGTCAATCCAACTTTTTGATATAGACAAAACCGTAATGCTGTCCAGAAGAATTTTAGTTAGTATTAGAGATTGTTATAAATTTCTAGCCAATCTCTATCCAAAGGTTGAGTGAAAAGAGAGTTTTTCTAATTAGAAGGTAATGTGGCATCTGTCTAGGGGCGTAGAATAAATTTATACTTAAGCAATAAGTGAGAATCCGGGTGTATCGATTAAAGTAGAAGAGAAGGTGTCACAGACCAGAAGGAAACTATATGATTTCTATGGCACAAAATGAAAAACCCCCGACAGTTATATTGGCATTAGACGCAGGAGGGGAAGGAACAAAGTTTATTTATGCGAATGCCAGTCAGGTACAAGCGGCAGCCAGTTGCTATATGGAGCCGCAGATGGTGAAATTGCCGCACAGTGCGATCGCCCAATTGCAAGCAAACAAAATCTCAGTGGCATTGCCGGAGAATATGTGTTGGGTGGGCTGCGAGCAAGAATTTTATGCCGTAGGCTATTTAGCTTGTTCTCGATTTCAGGGGAGCAAAGCTTTGTCCAAGTCTAAAGTAGAGACGGTAATCTATAAAATGTTAGGAGCAATTTGGGTAGTCAAGCGCAAGTTAGATCTGGGGGCTAAGTTTAACATAGATGTGGCTGTTGTACTGCCTCCATGTGAATTGAGCGATAAATCTTATTTTGAAGAACAATTGCGTCGTCAGGCGAGACAATTTATCACCCCAGATGGAGAAATGAGCGTTGACATCAATAAATTTTTATGTTTTCCCGAAGGAGCGGGAACATTTTTATTGTACAAAGGAAAATCTTCAGCGACTCAAATTCAGCGGAAAGATATTGCTTTAGTGATGTTAGGATATCGGAACGCTTCAGTCTTGGTATCTCGGCGGGGTTTACTAGATGTTGTCGCCTCCTGTGACTTAGGAATGTGCCGAGCGATTGAACAAATTATCAAACGCTCATCAAACCAATCTGAAAAGAGGCTGGTAAGTGCAGTAGCAAAAGCGGGTTGGGGTGTGAAAAAAGATGCTTTAATCAATTTAGTCAACAGCACCAACCCGAATCGAAAATCTCATGAGCTGGATTTACTGACTACAGCCATTACTGAGAGTCGGCTAGAATATTTTTTTCAATTGAAAAACTGGCTTGATGAAGTTATCCCAAAGGAAGCCCAGCTTATCATTTTTTGTGGCGGTACTGCTGAATATTTGCGGCAGCCTCTAGAACAGGCTTTTCCGGAGCGTTGTTTATTTCATGGGGGTGTAGAGATTCCTTCACCATTAGATACAGAAGGTTTGGGATGTCGCCTTCTTGATATTTACGGAATTTATAGATTTTTTAGCAACAATAGTTCAAGGTAGAATATAGGCAAAGAAAATGAGTAAAACCAAAAAAAAGAGAGAAGATTTTGCATGGCGCTATCAGCCATTATTAGGAAGTGAAGGATATGCATTAATCCGGTTTTTCAAAAAGACTAATCCAAATGAGCGGTCTCAAAAATATTTGCAACCTCCTTTAAGAGCATTTTGGCTTCCTTATGCACTGCAAGAGGCGAGATTTACTGAGGAACAGGTAGAAGAAGCGGTTTGGAAATCGATATATGAGCTTTACAATCATCTCCATAGTATTTGTCAGGAATTTAAATTGCCGCTCCGGGTCAGTTTACAGAATCTAAATGTAAAATGTCCTAATTCAACTCCTGAGCAATTCCATGAGATTGAGGAAGATGCAGAAGTTGAAGAGGTCTCTACTCCTTTGGCAATCCCTGATGATGCTGAAGAATTTTTGCAAAATTTTTTATGATTAGCCAAACAGGTTACCAAACACGTTAGTTTTAGCAGCGTTGTATTTTTGGAGAAAATTATGCCCAGAAAAAAGAAGGCCGAAGAATCTGTGATTGAAAAAATAGACACTGAAATTTCAAGTGATGCTGATTTATTAGGAAGTCAAGTTTTTGATAATCATCAAGATGAGCATAGTCATCCAAATGGAGTGTTTGTGGATACAGAAATAGAGAGTTATATACCAGAAGCCCCACCCAAAACCACCGTTCATATATGGGGTGGAGAACGAGGAGGAGCCGGAAAATCAACGGGCTGCCGAGTGATGGCGAACTATTTGCTGGAGCGCGGTGTCCCATTTTCTCTGGTAGACACTGACCGCTCTCGACCCGATGTAAAAGCCTATTATGGTAAAAGGTTAGGGGAACGCTGTGTTGAAGCGTACTTTTCAGAAGCCGAGCACAAATCAAATAATGCTGATACTATTTTCCAATTGGCAGTTACCCAAAATGTGTTGGTGAATTTACCGGCACAAGTTGCCGTACCCTTCCAAGAATGGGTGGAACGCAATTGCTTAGATGAAGTGGCCTCGGAAATGCAAGTCAGGTTTGTGCTTTGGTTTGCTTGCACAGGAGAGATGGATAGCCTGCAATTATTTGAAGAGTCTCTGAATCAATATCCCTGGATGGAGCAGGTTTTGGTTAAAAATCTGGGTATCTCGGATCCCAATGCTTGGAATAAAATTTTAGCATCTGAAAAGTTTAAAAGTCTGCAACAGAACTATTCGTTTAAGCAAATCGAGTTCCCCAAATTTTATGCCATAGACCGGGATATCATAGAGGCAGAACCCATGCCATTGAGCGAAGCGATCGCCACGGATCAACGGTTGGGGATACTCGGACGCAAGCGCACTCAAAAGTTTTTGGACAACTGCGCGACGCAGTTTGAGGGGACGGGCTATTTTGAGGCGATTGAGGGGGTGTTTTGATGAAAAATTGTACATTCAACGTAACTCCGTCACCCTTGCCCACAACTTTGCCTTATACTTTCCATTTGATTGGGGGAGAACCACTGCGGGGAGCAACTATTGTGCTATTAGCACTGGTGGACCGGGCTTCCCAGGGAGGATGGGACTATGGGGTGGTGGATGGCAGTTCGGGTAATCTCAAGTTAGGGTTTGATTTGCCCCAGCTTAAGCGCATTGACTTAGAGAGTGGAATCCATGCGGCGGATGCAATATTCTCCGAGGCGATCGCTCGGCCAGTGACGTTCTTGTTTGAGCCACAGTCGGCACCATCACTCCATCGATGGTTCAGAGAATCAGGAGTATTGGAGGCGGCATCCGATTATGGGTTGCGTCTAGTCCGCTGGTTTGTTTCTGATGGTTCACCCCAGAGTATAAACAATCTGCGAGTCTCTCTAGCTGATTATGGTGAGCAAGTCATGCATATTTTGGTACGGAATGCCTACTTTTGTGATTATGCTAGTGAGTCATCTTATCAGCGATGGCAGTCTTGGTGGCCGGATTTGCTAGAAGAGACGTGGATTAGTCAGAGCTTGGCGAGTGGCTTGTTAGTGAGCATAGAATTTCCGAAACTCTACTCGGCGGAAATGGTCCGATTACGAAAAAATCCCATGCTTTTTTCGGAAGCGATCGCCTGCCTGGAGTTTCCCATCATCTCTCGGTCGCGCTTTTTCCGGTTTGTGCGGGATTACTCC
>CAYUEH010000421.1:0-5294 GCA_964442465.1 uncultured Laspinema sp.
AGTTCGTAGTAACGACTTCAGTCGTTATCTTCCCCAGTTCGTAGTAACAACTTCAGTCGTTCCCCAATTCTTCCCCTCCAAAAACCCCGATCGCCTCACCCTGTAACCACTCAGGAGGCGATCGGGGTTTAATTTTTACCCCTCCCCTGCATAATTTAACGACCTCTTCCCTAGTAAAAGAAATAGGAACCCTGAAAACTGGGATTAACCCCCCGTTATCCTGGGTTTCGCGCCCTTTACCTTGCCAAAACCCGATGAATCAATTTTCCTGCCTCCTGGGGGTTCTCCCTGAACCCACCAATCCCATCCCGAAGACCCCAACCGGACTGAGACATATTTGGACAACGAGCCCTACCCATTGCGATTCGCGAATCGCAATGGGTAGGGGCGATTCGCGAATCGCCCCTACACAGAGAGAGGGAATGCCTCAATCCTCCCCAATCCCCTCTCCTCTGACGGCTTCATCAAATCTTTACCCAAAGGATGAGTTTTGTAAAGATTCGATGAAATCTGGGAAAACGGTAACCGGGCAATCTATCTCCAAAGCCGTTTTATGCTCCCATAAGAGAATAACTCAGACTCCATTAAAATCTGCCTTCCCTCTACAGCCGATAAAATTTGGATTTTTGTATTTAACCCCAGATCAAACCTTAAAGTATGTCCGAAGTTTGATTTGTTTTCATCCCGATTATCCCCGAACTTTTGTCATCAAAATCCTCATCCATTCTTGATTGCATCTGTTAAGCAATCTCCACCCAAACTTGATTTAAAGGTGACTCTCCGATGACTCATCATCGCCAGGGTACGAGAGTCCAGTCCAAAACCGCAGGAGTGAACAAATGTCTACCAATTGGCTTCTTTTGACCCCCGACTCCCCCCATTCTGACTCGGTGGTTACCCTAGAACCGCAGGATTTTTATCGGTTTGAATGGGAACAACCCGGGAGTTTGCAACTGTCCATAACTGGATTAATGGCCAGTGTGGATTTGCGCCTGAGTAATGAACAAGGCCAAATTTTGCAGGCGTTGCAGATGGATGAAACCCGGGACGGGATTTTGTTGAATGATTTGTTGCCAGGAACCTATTCCCTGGAAATTTTTCGACGCAATGCAGATACAAATTACACCCTAAATCTCGACCCCATTACCGGATTACCCAACCTCTTCAGTGATGGGATGAGTCAGGATACTCCACTCAATCTCGAAATTGTCTCCGGGGAGAAAAAAGACCGAGAATTGGGAATTTTCAGTCTCGAAGGTATGGACCAATTTGTCCCCAATACCCCCGCCTACTTTCAAGAAGCTGCCAGACGGATTTTGAGTCAGTCCAACTGGGGACAAGTCTTAATTTCTAATTCCCATCAATCCGCCTCTGGGATTGCTGATTCGTTTGATTGGGAAAGTCAGGTAAACGATGGGATAGAAGGGGTACAATTCCGAACCAGCAAAACCGTTAATCTTCTCGGAGAAGAGTTCGGTTTCATGATAGTTCCCAAAGGAACTATTCAAGAGGTTTGGGACAATCCTAACCTCCAAGGAAACAATCGTCCTTCTTTTTCTTTTGGAGAAAAAATTGGGGGTGGTTTTTATTTTCGCGAAGAAACCTTAGGGAATGGAACCCTGTTTACCATTGAAGGGGAAGGGGGACCTCAGGATAACGATGGCAACGAGAAAGATATCTTTGTTTATGTTGGGAACCCGCCAGAAGAACCCGAGGTCACTGAACCGATTACACCAGAACCGGAAATTCCCGAACTGGTTGCCACGGAACCGGAAATTCCCGAACCTGTTGCCACGGAACCGGAAGTGAGTGAACCTGTTGCCACGGAACCGGAAGTGAGTGAACCTGTTGCCACGACACCGGAAGTGAGTGAACCTGTTGCCACGACACCGGAAGTGAGTGAACCCGAGAACAATCTGGAACCGCTTCCCTCACCGGATGAAGAAATTCCTGCCGTTGCCACCCCTGGGGAGAATAATATCCCTCCGAAAGACTTGCGGGTTACCCTGGAAAACCAGGGATGGGGAAATCCGGTGGCGATCGCCGGAACTGTTCGCGATCGCAATGGATTTAGTGACATTCAGCGGATAGAATTGTCCGTTCATAGTCCAGGAGACACTTGGCGCGAGATCGCCTCCGTCACCGATTTTACCCCAAATCCTGCCGATGATACAACCGCCAACTTTACCTACAACTGGACCGAAGAATTAGGCGCAGGGGACTACAAAGTGAAAGCAGTCGCCTACGATCGCGCCGGTAAAACCAGCAACGTAGTCATCGAACAATTAACCCTAGTTGATACAACACCCCCCATCTCCCCCATCCCCCCCATCTCCCCAACGCACAACCCGCAGACTTGCGGTTTAGTCTGTTTCCCCTTTATACTACCGGAGAATTCCTCAGTTTTGAAGGGGGAAAAGTTTACGATTCTGATGGAATTGAAGACTTAAGTTCCATTGAATTCTCCATCCGTAAAATCGGGGAAGATTGGATTTATGCAGGAGAAGCAACTGAATTTACTCAGGATGGAGAAGGGTATGGACGGTTTGGGTTTAGCTATGATTTGAGCAACTTAACCCCCGGGAGTTATGAACTGCGATCGGTTGCCTACGATCGCCAAGGCGCAACCAGCAATATTGCCACAGAAACCTTTGCCGTCATTACCGACCCTGGGGGAGAAGGACTCTCCGCTGACCTAAAATTAGATATCGCTGGCGCAGCGAATTTAGAACGCTATACCCCGGAAGAATTAGCAAACACTCAAAAATGGGTCGTTTGGGTCACCCCGGGACAATCTGCCGATCAATTAGCGGCATCTGTGAATGCCATTAACTTAGGCGAAACCGGCCAAATTCCCAATACTTATCTCTGGGAATTTAATGACAAACCCAAACCGCAAACCACCCCAGAATCCATTGCCAATCTGCTCACCGAACTCGATGGGGTAGAATTTGCCTATCCGGAAGTGCCGGTCCCATTGAAGTTGATGAATCCCGGAGGAATCAACGAGTTTCAATACCCGCAATGGCACTTAGAGGATGATGTGAATCCCAACAGTCCCTCCAGTGTAACAGCGGCCTGGAATATCATCAATTCTCAGACTAATTTGCCGGTTCTTGGCCGGAATTCCGTGATTGGGTTTGTGGATGATGGAGTGGATTACAACCATCCCGATTTGTTGCCACGGTACAATCCAAATTTGAGCTTTGATTTTAGCGACTTAGATGATGATCCATTCCCGCGATCGCAACAAAAGTTTGAAGCACAAGTCTCCAAACCCACGATTGACGGAAATCGCGCTTGGTTAGCGATTCCGGTGAATTTAACCGGACTGATTAACAACGTAGATTTCAACTTAGAATTTAAGGGACAGCAAGGGTTGAACTTAGCAGAAGATGCGACCTTTACCCTGCATAGTCCGACTAATGTAGAACAAGACCCCTTTGATTGGCAATCTTTTGCCGGGTATTGGTGGCGATATCCAGGTTGGGAAGAATCTCGGTCTAACAATAACAAAATTTTACCGATTGAACCGGGTAATAAATCGGTTAACATTGCGTTAGAAGACCATTTCAATGGAATTTATGCCGGTGGATATTGGCATTTGGAAATTTCTGTAGATGCTTATGAGCATCCTAACACGACCAAATTTCTCGAAAATTTGACCAATCAAATTAAGTCTTGGTCCTTGGATCTGACAGCGATTAATCCCCATGGTACTTTAGTCACGGGAACTGGAGTAGCGGATGGACTGAGATTATCGGGAGTTGCGCCAGAAGCGGACTTTGCCGCCATCCGCCTCATTGGCAATATTGACCCGGTGAATTATAGCTATGATTCCCAAGGGTATTTGATTGCTGATGCATTGTATGATGCTAAAAATCCCGATGACGCCTTGAATCGCAACAACGGAATAGACGTTTTTAATAACAGTTGGGGTCCGCAATATATGCGCCAACTCCCCTTGGCAACTGCTGCCTTAGAATCCGGGTTTAAATTCGGTCGAAATGGACTGGGAAATAGTTATGTATTCTCCGTGGGAAATGATGGTGCAGAAATTGGTCATGTTAATTACAATAATTTAGCCAATTCGCGCCACGTGATTTCAGTGGGTGCAATTTCCCGCGATGGCATTCTGTCGGACTATAGCACCCAAGCGCCATTTGTGGTTGCTTACTCCGATAGTGGAAAACCCGACAACAATGGAATTAGTACCACCGCAACAACCCTAAAAGACCGGATGGTGACGGACTTTGGTGGCACTTCTGCCTCGGCACCTGTTGTTTCCGGTGCGATCGCCTTAATGTTAGAAGTCAATCCCGATTTAACCTCCCGAGATATCCAACATATTCTCGCCAAAACCGCCTATAAAACCGACCCAACCCATCCCGATTGGCAACAGAATGGCGGCGGATATCACATCAATCGGTACTATGGATTGGGTGCCGTTGACCCCGTTGCCGCAGTCATGGCAGCACAAGATTGGACATCCGTGGGTGAACAGGTGAAAGTCACCGGCGAGAAAGAACTTAAAAATGTGTTGAGTCAGATTCGAGACGAGCAAAAACTCACCGATGCGATCGCCATTGACCCAGATATCACCGTTGAACACGCGGAAGTTTTAGTCAATATCAATCATCCCGATTGGAAAGACTTAACCCTGATTCTCAAATCTCCCGATGGCACCGAATCGCGCTTAATGAACTCCATTGGTGACGACCCCTACGGCATTGGGAAAACCTACGAAGTCCATCCCGGATCAAACGAGTGGACCTTTACCTCCGTGCGTCATTGGGGTGAATCTTCTCAAGGAGAATGGACGTTAGAAGTTTATGACGAAAAAGGCAATCAAATCGAAGGGGAATGGTTATCTTGGCAGCTTAATCTTTATGGCACCGAACCCGTTGTCACCCTAGAAGCAACCCAACCCAATGCCTCGGAAGATGGAACTCCCGGTCAATTTACAGTCACGCGGACCGGGAATAATAAAAATCCCTTGACCGTGAATTATACCATTGAGGGAACAGCAACCAATGAAGAAGATTATCAACCGCTAACGGGAACAGTTACCTTTGCTGCGGGTTCAAATACCGCTGTCATTGATATTCTTCCCATTTACGATACCCTGTTTGATGAAGAGGATGAGACGGTCATCTTAACCCTGATTGATAATCCCGGGTATGCGATTGGACCGAATAATAGTGATATCGTAGAGATTGCCAATTATACCATTCCCGTAGACCATTGGAACGCGCAATTTATCAATCGCACTCCTGAAAATGTCAGCGATCGCA
>CAYUEH010000422.1:0-5277 GCA_964442465.1 uncultured Laspinema sp.
GGGGGACGGGAGGGGGATAATCAGGGGGACGGGAGGGGGATAATCAGGGGGGGAAGGGGGGATCTCTGATAGAAGATTTTATTTTTTGGATTTCCCTAGACCTCTTGCCAAATTCTTTAAAGCCCCCCTGGAATTAAAGAATTTGGCAAGAAGTCTATGGACTTGGTTAATCAATCTGTGAGCGTGGCGCGGGGTCGATGACTTCACGAATCCGATAAATCGGGCGTTGCTGAGATTCATGATAAGTCCGCATTAATAACTCCGCCAATAGGCCAAAACTAAACAATTGGACCCCTCCTAATAGCAGGACAACCGTCAAAATCAGTAAAGGGCGATCGCCAATACTTGCCCCAAATCCGAGTTTGAGAATGGTTAGGTACAATCCTAATACAAAACCTAAGACCATAGAAATAATCCCAAACCCGCCAAAAACGTGCATCGGACGGGTGAGAAATTTCTTCATAAAGAAAACGGTCAATAAGTCCATCAAGACCCGAATTGTGCGGCCTAATCCGTACTTACTTTGACCATAACGCCGCCCATGGTGACGGACTGGAATTTCGATAATTCTCGCCCCTTCAATAAAGGCCAAGGCGGGTAAAAACCGATGCAATTCTCCGTAGAGATTCATATCCGCCACAATTTCCTTGCGGTATGCTTTTAAAGAACAGCCGTAATCGTGCAATTTGACCCCGGTTACCTTGCCGATGATGGCATTGGCAATTTTAGAAGGAAGCAAGCGAGTCAGGGCCGCATCTTGACGCTTTTGACGCCAACCACTGACGAGATCGTATCCCTCATTTAATTTCATCAGCAGTTCAGGAATATCGGCGGGGTCATTTTGCAAATCCCCATCCAAGGTGACGATAATCGGCGATCGCGCCGACTTAAATCCCGCTGCCATTGCTGCCGACTGTCCATAATTGCGGCGCAAAATCACCGCTACTAGGTCATTTCGCTTTTGCGCTTCTTGTTTGAGTAGTTCCGTGGAGCCATCGGTGGAGCCATCATCCACGCAGATCAGTTCATAATGAAGTTGGGCATCACTCAGGGCCTGGGCGATCGCCCGGATCAGGTGCGGCAGACTCTCCACCTCGTTGTGAATGGGGACCACCACAGATAGGTCTAGGGGGGAAAGCGCCGGTTGGATGTAGCTCAGGTGCAAAGCGGGTGAAATTTCCATTAATCTGTAATAATCAAACCCTAATAGTCGTGTTTTCCCTTCGGGCTAAAATCGATGAGCAAGTGGAATCAATCTGGATGACAGGAACATCGAACCCCAAGGACCAAGGATATATTATGACGTCTCGATCGGGTTTTTGAAAGGGTCTCTAATTTTATCCCCGGATGATCCGGTCAGATTTTGGGGGACTCGAACCCCCGTCTTACCTTCAAGGGAAGAAATTCATCAAATCATAGAATGCCGGGAGGAACGGGGATTAAGTAAGTCAATCTTATCCCTCCAGAGTGGAACAGGCTCTTTGAGTTCCTCAACAGTCGGTGAGTTGACCTTAATTAGCCACTCCTTTGCTGTTCCCTCTCTCAAGAAAGGGATTAGAAAATCCGGAAACCGTTGGATTGCGAAAATCTAGATCCCTAGAAAGACTCGGTTTAAATGCTCGATTTGCTTATTCATTAACTCATTCTCCTGTAATGACTTTAAAAACTGTTGATGCGATTCTATCCAGTGCTTTAGCGGGAACCGATATTTCTCCAGCAGAAGCGGTGATATTACTCCAGGAAACTGACCCGGAACAGGTGAATGCTATTGCCCTAGTTGCGGATGAACTCCGGCAAAACCAAGCGGGAAATTTGGTTACTTATGTAATTAATCGCAATATTAATTTTACCAACATTTGCGAGCAGCATTGTAGTTTCTGTGCCTTTCGTCGTGATGCGGATGAAGATGGAGCATTTTGGCTCGATTGGGGAAAAATTCTTGAAAAAACTACCGATGCAGTGCAACGGGGAGCAACCGAAATTTGTATGCAGGGTGGTTTGCATTTGGAGGCTAAAATTGATGGAAAATCTTTGCCTTATTATCTGAAGTTGGTAAGAACCATTAAAGATGAATTTCCGGATTTACATTTGCACGCTTTTTCTCCTCAAGAAGTGCAGTTTATTGCCCGGGAAGACCAGATTACCTATGAAGAAACGATCGCCGCTTTGCAAGAGGCGGGAGTGGGTTCTATGCCGGGAACTGCGGCGGAAGTCTTGGACGATCGCATCCGCAATATTATTTGTCCGGAAAAAATTAATACTGAAACTTGGCTAGAAATTGTCAGTACAGCCCATCGTTTGGGACTACCGACAACGAGCACCATGTTGTGTGGACATATTGAAACACCGCAGCAACAAATCGACCATTTGGAAAAATTGCGATCGCTCCAACAAACTGCCTGCGATCGGCACTATCCCGCCCAAATTACCGAATTTATTTTACTCCCCTTTGTGGGAGAACAAGCCCCCGCCCCTTTGCGCCATCGCGTCGGTCGAGATCAACCCATTCTCGCGAATACTTTGCTCCTCACAGCAGTTTCCCGAATCTTCCTCGGTAACTGGATTTCCAATCATCAACCCAGTTGGGTGAAACTGGGATTAGAGGGTGCAACAACAGCCCTCAACTGGGGATGTAATGATATTGGCGGCACTTTAATGGAAGAACATATTACAACAATGGCCGGGGCGAAAGGGGGAAGCTGTATGGAACCCGAAACCCTGCGATCGGCGATTACCGGAATTAACCGCCCTTACCAACAACGAAATACCCTCTATCACCCCATAACTGCCCCAATTTGCCCTAAAAAAAAACGTAACTGCCCAAGTTATAAGTAGGGGTAGGGTGGGCATTGCCCACCGTAACTAAAGGTGGGCAATGCCCACCCTACAATTGCTACAATTGCTAAAAAAAATCTGACCGCCCGAGTAACTAAAGGTGGGCAATGCCCACCCTACAATTGCTACAATTACTAAAAAAAATCTGACCGCCCGAGTCAACAGAAAATCACCGGGTTTAAGCTAAATCCGATGAAACCAACCGGAACTGATTTTAACTCTACTCCCGTCTAGGGCGTCAGTACAGTACGGGTTAAAAGCAGGGGGTTTTGAGAAAATCCGTAGCAATTTGGCGCTTTCTGTGGGGGGTGAAACCGAGTTTTTGTCTTTGATTTAGGGATTTCCATAAAAAAACTTCTGCATTAGAAGTTTTGCAGAATTATTCAAGCCCCCCTTCTTAAGGGGGGTTGGGGGGATCTCTGATAGAAGATTTTATTTTTTGGAGTTCCCTTATCGAATACTGTACCCCCGAACAAAGGATTCACCCCAACGATGTAAAATAGTCCCTGAAAATTCTCTTGAAAAACAGGGCTGTTCCCTCTTTTTGATTCTTCCCCCAGCTTATTCCTGTATCCCCCACCAGGGGGGGTTTGCCTGTTGGCGGATCCCCCATTTTTGAGAATTAGGGGAAGATACCCGAAACCAAGTAACAGTTTGCGTTAAATTGTCAATTGCACTCCTGACGCTCGGTAACATCATGTCTGAGACTAACTCTGAGATCCAAGACAGCAAAGAGACCCCAGAAATCAAACTGGAGAAACAGAAAGTTTCCATCGGGATCGCCGCAGTTGCTGCGGTCCTGTTAATCGGTGGCGCGATTACGGCATTCTGGGCGATCGCCCAAAAACGGCCTTTACCTGAGATTCCAGTGGGTGCCGAACTGATTCCTGAAGATGCCTTAATGACGGTTTCCCTGACTACCGATGCGCGACAGTGGCAAAGAATGCGCGAATTTGGCACCCCCGAAAGCCAACAGTTGCTGGATAATTACCTGGTGCAGTTGCGCGATCGCTACCTCAGCGCCAATGGATTCGAGTATGAACAAGACATTCAACCTTGGGTAGGGTCCGAAGTGACCCTGGGGTTTTTACCCCCCTTCCCGGTAAATGCCGCTGGAGAAGATAACGAAATGGTGCCACCTCCGGCAGCATTTTCGGGTCGCCAGTCTCTGCTGATGGTGTTACCGATCGCCAATCCCAGTCGCGCCAAGGAAATTCTCGAATCCGCCGAACCCCCACAAGGAGGCAGATGGGTGCCTCGAACTTACAAAAATATAGAAATTAAAGAAACCCAAGGGGTGCCGGATGAGAATCGCTTTTCAGTCACTGTCATCGATGGTCGCTATTTAGCGATCGCCAAGGATAGTGAAACCATCAACCGGGCGATCGATACCTTCCTCGGCGCACCCTCCATCGTCGATGCACCCGGTGCGATCGCCGCATGGCAAAAAATCGAAACCCCCCGACCCTTTGGCCGTTTTTATGTGAATGTCCCCGTCGCTGCTGCGGTTGCCTCGTTAAACTCCGATCGCGCTGTGCCTGAAGAAATTGCCCAGCAGCAACAAAACCAAGGATTCGCCACCAGTATCACCCTCCAACCCGAAGGGCTTGCCTTTGATACCGTAGCATGGCTCAAACCCGATAGCGAACGGAAATATGCTGTCGAAAATAATGCCAAAACCATGACAACGCGCCTCCCGGAGGACACCTTAATGATGATGTCCGGAGGCAATTTACAGCGAGCTTGGCAAGATTATAGCCAAGGGGTGGCCACCAATCCCCTCGCACCGATTAATCCCGATTGGTTGAAAACGGCGATCCGCAATACCACGACCCTAGATTTAGAACAAGACTTACTCCCCTGGATGCAGGGGGAATTTTCCCTGGCGATGCTGCCACCGGGAGAAAACAACTCCTCGTTTTTTCCCGTCGGGGTGGTATTAATGGTCCAAGCCAGCGATCGCCGTGCCGGGGAGGCGACGCTCTCTAAGCTGGATCAGGTCATGAGTGAACAATATAACTTTAGTGTTGAACAGGTTCAGATTGGCGAACAGCCTATGGTCAAATGGACGGCTCAAAATGGTTCCGTGAGCGTCAACCACGGTTGGTTAGATGGCAATGTCGCCTTTATCAGTGTTTTGGCCCCGGTTGCTGAAAGAATTGCCCCCAAACCTCAAACGCCCCTGGGGATGAGTCAGCAATTCCAAAGCGTGGTCCCGTTAGAGTTGACTCCTAACAATGGCCATTTCTTCATGGATATGGAACGCACCCTCAATCAGAATACTCCGGCATGGTTGCAACTGCCGCCCCAACAACAAATCGCCATTAATGCCATGCGCGCAGTCGGGGTGACTGCTGCCATTGAAAACCCACGCACCACTCGTTATCAAGTGTTTGTGGCGATGAAAAAAACCGGGAGTAGACCCGAACCTCTCCCCCCTGC
>CAYUEH010000423.1:0-5261 GCA_964442465.1 uncultured Laspinema sp.
GAACTATGAACAAGGGAGGAAGTTGAGTTGCCAGTCATCCTAAAGGTGGTATGATGGGGTTTGTTAGCCGTTGCCATTTCCATAAAAGCAGATGTCCAAAGGTCACATTTGCCCTAATCGAAATGCCATCCTCCTTGAGTTCTAAAGTCCCTAAGCGAATCTGATAACTTAACTAAATCCTCGTGATTGCAATTTATCCGGGCAGCTTTGATCCCATTACCCTAGGTCACCTTGACATCATAGAGCGAGGGTGTAAGCTGTTTGACCAGGTAATTGTGGCAGTGGTCATCAATCCCAATAAAACCCCACTGTTTACCGTGCAAGAGCGTTTAGAGCAGATTCGCCTTGCCACCCCCCATTTGTCTAATTTAGAAATAGACTGTTTTGAGGGCTTGACGGTGAACTATGCCAGAATTCGAGGGGCGAGTGTCCTGTTAAGGGGACTGCGAGTGCTTTCGGATTTTGAGCTAGAACTCCAAATGGCTCATACCAACAAAACCCTAGCCACTGAAATCGAGACCGTTTTTTTAGCAACTTCCAACGAATACAGCTTTTTAAGCAGTAGTGTAGTAAAGGAAGTTGCCCGATTTGGCGGCTCCATCGATCACCTTGTTCCTCAGCACGTTGCGCTTGATATCTACCGATGTTACGCCAAAACACAGCCCGGATTGACCCAGACGACAGATCGAGCCTCCCAGAAGAATCTCCCGAACACGAGCAGGGACTCCTAGATATCCAGAGGGAACTAAACCGACTGGAGGAGATGATTCTCGAAAGTCCGCGCATCCCGTTTACGGGAAGGACCCTGGTGGATGAGGAGCAGTTGCTAGAGCAGCTCGATCTCTTGCGGCTGAATTTACCTGCTGCCTTTGAGGAAGTAGAGGAAATCATCCGCCACAAGGACGAAATCATTGTCCAAGCGGAACAATATGCCCAGGAAATTTTGGAAGCTGCCGAGCAAAGGGCGGCCCAAATTCTCGATGAAATGGGGATTGTCCGACAGGCAAAGCTAGAATCAGACCATCTGCGCCAACAGGTCCAGATTGACTGCGAATCGGCCCAGGAACAGACTATTTCGGAAATCGAACGGTTGCGACGGCAAGCGATGGAGGAGCTAGAGGAGATGAGGTCCCGGGCGATCGCGGAAGCGGAGGCGATCGAAAAAGGCGCGGATGATTATGCCGATCGCGTCCTCTACAACCTGGAAAGTCAACTCTCAGAAATGTTGCGCGTCGTTCGTAACGGCAGATCCCAACTCGATCCTGAATCCAAGTAAACCCCTAGCCCCTCATCCGAACCCTCCCTCAACCGGACGCTGATGCCGTTGACCCCTTGTGGACTGATACTCAATCCGGTACGGATAGGTCTCTAAAAACCCACACCCTCAAGGGTGGGACACTTGCGGACGAAGCCCTTCAAGCGCGGGTTCACAGAGAAACTTGTGACCACCGGATGGGGTATGAACGCCGGGGTCCTAGGCCCCCTCAAGGGGGACTCTCACCCTTGATCCCCCCAACCCAACCAGCGGGTTTTTGCCCTTCAATGCTGTCATCTTTTATCCTTTCCCTTGATGGTTTCGGAAAAGTTTCGCCGCCAATTACGCACAGAGGCTCGTTCATGGACGATGGAGGGCTTGATTTCCGAGGATCAGTATCAAGACTTGTCCCGTCGCTATCTGTTTGAAACCCTCGATCGCCCAAATCAGAATCGGTTTGTTGCCATCCTGGTGGGGTTGGGCGCATTGCTGCTCAGTAGCGGCGCGATCGCCCTAGTCCAAGCCAATTGGGATGTCTGGACCCGGGAAACTAAAACCGCCGTCCTGGTGGGAGTCTTCCTGGCCGTGAATCTCTGCGCCTTCTATTTGTGGGGCGACCCCCTGGGGCGATCGCATCGCTTCCCCCAATGGCAAACTCGCACCGGCCACGGATTATTCTTTCTAAGTTCCCTCCTCCTCGGCTTAAACATCAGCCTGATTGGGGAAATTTTTCTGATGAGCCCCTCCCTGGGAGAATTTTGGTTAATTTGGGGGTTATCGGTCCTGGTCATGGCCTACAGCTTGCGTTTGACCGGCTGTGGAATTTTAGCCACCCTGTTAATTGGGGTAGGATACTGGCCCGGTTTAGCCCAGGTGTATCAGGGAGACGGATTGTTTTGGATCCGGACTGTGGTCCTCCATCTGCCCTTAATTGCCGCCTTCCTGTTAGTGCCCCTGGCATACTGGTGCCGATCGCCCTGGATTTTTGGATTGGCAACCCTGGTCCTGATTCAGTCAGTGCAAGTCAATCTGATTGTGGGGTTTAGTCTGCTGAATGTGCCGAATCATTGGATGCTGGCGATCGCCTATGCCCTCCCTCCGGCCCTCCTGTGGAGTTATGATGATCAACCCTGGATCGTCACCTCCCTATTTGACGGCAGCGAAGCTCTCCCCCATTTTCGACCCGTCGCCCGCACCTTTGCCCTGATCTTTCTCGCCCTCTCGTTTTATGTCATCTCCTTCCATTGGTTTTGGTCCTCCACGTCCCCCCTCGCCCCTTGGGACCCCACCATTGCGGAAATACCCCTGCAACAAGGGTTTGCCTACCTCCTTGATGTATTAATCGTGCTGGGGAGTTGGCTGGCCTTGGTGTGGCATTTTGGCAGCCCTGGGGATAATTTGCGGCGTTTTTCCGCCCCGGATGCCTACTTAAATCATGCGATCGCCCTCGTGATTGCGATCGCCACCGGGATGCTGTTTTGGCATTTTGGCATCGAACCCTTACCCCTGCTGGGTCCCTTAATGTTTAACATTCTGCTATTTTTGTTAGCATACGGATTGATGCGTCACGGTCTCACCCAAGGCGATCGGCGGATTTTTTGGTGGGGCACGTTATTATTAACCTTGCAAATTCTCACCCGAGTCCTAGAATATGAAACCGGATTAGTCTTGAAATCCATCGTCTTTGTTCTCTGTGGAATGGCGACAATTGCCATTGGTCTCACCGTAGGCAGTCGGATTAAACCGATGGAACGGGAAGACTTGACTTGAGCGTAAATTGTATGAACTCATACCGCTATAAATCCGGGTAACTCATGAGGAGTGCGAGCATCTTGCTCGCTCTTTTAAAATCATACCGCTATAAATTTGGGTAACTCATGAGGAGTGCGAGCATCTTGCTCGCTCTTTTAAAAAGCGAGCAAGATGCTCGCACTCCAAAAGAATGGGGAGCATCTCAATGTGGACAGTTGGCCCTCATCCCCCAACCCCTTCTCCCAAAATGGGAGAAGGGGAGCCGGATTCAAAGTCCCTCTCCCCCCCCCTTTCAAAGGGGGGTAGGGGGGATGGAGAGGGATTTAGGGTGAGGGCGACCTTTTACGGAGATGCTCCCAAAGAATGTACCTGATTACTTTGGGAAATGCTATAGATTGGATTAACAATCAGCAGTCTTTCGTCAATTATAATTTCCCCCTGACCCCGAAACAATGAGGCGGGGGATTCTTCTAAATTATGGAAAACGAGCAGCCTTCTTCTCCCCAAAAAATCAACCCCAGCTTAGTGGTGGGTCGATTTTTAATTCCTCTGTTCATTCAAACTGCCGCCATGCTGACCGGGGCATTTTTTGCAGTTCATACCGAAGGGAATGGGAAATTAGTCACCTTAGAAACCGAACCGGTTAACTTGAGTAAATTTATTAGAAACTCGTCCAATCAGGTCAGTTATAACATTTCCAGCTTCCAAAAACTAGAAGAAATTCCCGGATGGGAAGAACTGCCGGGAACTCCTGTGCCTTGTCCCAAGAATAACCAACCCCGAAATCGGCAGAAGAATCAGTGTAACCCCAATGCCAAATTGTTAGACCCGGATTTGACCCTCTATGTCATTTTGGAACCGCCGACACCGGCAGAAACCGGGGAAGTGCCAACCCCTTGGGTCGCGGTGGGGTTAAGTCGCGATCGCCCGATGGAATTAGGGGAGAATCAAGTGATGATTAAGGGGAAATCTTCAGAAGACTTGGTGGAGTATGAGGGAGAAAAATTTTACCTGATGCGATCGCAACGGGAGGAAATATTGGAAACTTTGGATTTGACCGACCAGGAGGAACAACTCGAACCCTTAATGATCCAGCTTAAAGTGAATCCGCGTGGAAATGCCGTCCCGGTTAATTTGTGGATCGGCGATCGCAACTATTCCCTCTCCAATTGAATCAAAGCAGTAACCGTTAAGCCGTAGCATAATGAATAGTTTAGCCCAGTTGATCGTCACCAGTCTCAGCCTGTTTTTATTGGGTTGTGCACCTTCGGAGTTACCCCCCTCTGCCACCGCCCAACCCCAGGGGGAGGCCGTGTCTTTCTCACCAAGAGTCCAAATAGAGAGGGGACAAGATTTGCCCATTACCGCACAAACAATCATCGGCGACCAAACCATTGAATTAGAAGTGGCAACCACGCCCCAACAACAGGCGATCGGACTGATGCACCGAAGTGAGATTGCCCCAAATCGGGGGATGTTGTTTCCGTTTAATCCCCCTAGACCCGTTACCTTTTGGATGAAAAACGTGGAGATTAACCTGGATATGATATTTTTGCGGGATGGAGAAGTCCTAGCGATCGCTGCCGATGTTCCCCCCTGTACCAGCGACCCTTGTCCCTTCTACGGACCGGAAAATACCCCGGTTGATCATGTGCTGGAACTCGGGGGAGGACGCGCTGCGGAACTGGGGATACAAGTGGGCGATCGGATTGCGATCGACTTTTTTGAGTAAATAGTCCGGAGAGGACAGCGGCGGATTCAAAAGGCTTTTGGGAGGTGAATCTCCCAAAAGCCCCAGGCGATCGTCACCCCAAACCATTGGGGACAGGGTTCAGCTACATTCACCAAAATTCCCCCCAGCGAACCCTCCGAAAGTTGCGCCATACTGATACTCAGGTGGAGTCGGCTAACCCAGGGCTATTTCATTCTAAAAAAAACTCCTGAATTCGTTTAAAGCCAAATCCCGCCAGACCTTGGGTTAGAGCCATATTATCAAATGCATAATCGCGTTACAGATGAAGTGCAAAATTTCGATCGCCTCCCGGGAGAGGTGATCGGCAATCTTCAAATAAATATGATAGGGCGGAATCAGTTGTTCCCTAGCCCAACTTTCATCAATAATTTCCGCCAGTTCTTTAGAAATATCGATACAGCCGAAATCTTGCCAGCGATCGTCAACCCACTGTTGCAACTTCTGGCAAGCATCAAAATAGACCTCTTGCAAAAATCCGGATTGATCCCCCCCAACCCCCCT
>CAYUEH010000424.1:0-5252 GCA_964442465.1 uncultured Laspinema sp.
GTAGATTAAATCAATGCTGTTATTTCATCACTTAGAACTACTTCCCGTTATCATAGGACAAATTTCCACCTGTACCAGTCCTGACCCCACACAAATGGCTGCCATAGTCGCTTTAATAGCAGGAGTTTTGCTTTTTGGTGGTGCTAGTATTGTCGCTATCTCGGCTGTTGCCACGATAATGGTACAACAAATCCTTGCAGGGGCTTCACTGATGGCGATCGCAACTGCGATCGCCACTGATATGCAGACAACAGGTATATCCGTCAGTATTCTTTCCGGGATAGTCGCAGAAATTAAAATGATATTGGGCTGCTAGGTTATGTCATGATTTAAGGCAAACATATCAACATTACAGATAGCAAAAATGCTGAGTTTTCACTCCATTTTGATTGATTAAACTAAATGACTTGGTAGCACAAATAAGGAAGGGACGAAGTTTTGGATCAATTATTTAACTCTTTGAATTACATTTCTAAGCAAAGCTGGACAAGAGTTACCGTAGCCTTATTCTTTGTTGTTGGTACATTATTTCTCGGTGTGGCAACTCTTGAGGTTCAACATTCTTGTAATCAAATGATTAAATATTCAGACATCTCTATTGCCTATCAATATTGTCCAGAACCTCCTTCCATTCAAATTGAAGAACCCTGCAACCAGATTAAAGAGAACAACTATTTTATCAGTATGGCTGCTGCATCATTTACCATAGGGGGTCTGGCAATTGTCGGAACCCCTATAATAATTATAGCTGGAGTAGGCGCTACCGTAGGGTTTATTGTTCATTCTTTAGTCAACAGAAACTCTGGTGATAATATTTGCCCATAATTTCAATAAATATTGAATTGATGAAAGACCAAAATATAAGGATTAATTTCAATGAACAAACCTAATAATAATGAAAACTTGCCAGAAAATACAAAAAGCATATTAATAAAAAGTTTTTTCGAGCCTTTGTTAACCAAAATTGGTCAAAGCATTGGGTTTGTACTGGGGGGATTAATTATATCAGGCATTATCCTGTTATTATTGCAGCACTTTGTTGTTCCTGTCGTCATTGATATTGTTGGAGAAGGAACAACAAATCTGGCAATAGCCACTGGTGCAGGAGCAACGACTGCGGCTGTTTTAGCTACTATGCTTGAAACTCCTTTAGTGGTTGCTGTTGGTGTTGGGATACTTGTATGGTGGATTGTCCAGCAGGTTATGTAATTCAGAAAAACGGGAAAAGTAATGAACCTTATTGAAATCTCAAAAATTGCCAAATTATTTAATGTAAATAATCAAACAAAACAGGTTTTAAACGAAATAAGTTTTTCAATAAAATCTGGAGATTTTGTGGTTTTACGCGGAAATAATGGGAGTGGTAAAACCACGTTGGTCAACATAATATTGGGGTTATTGAAGCCAACCAGTGGAGAGGTAAAACTATTTGGACACTCTCCTGATGACCCACGCTCTAAAATTAATCTGGGAGTCATGCTCCAAAAAGTCTCGGTTCCCAGAAATATGAAGGTTAGAGAATTAATCAATCTGTTAAGGAGCTATTATCCAAATCCCCTGGATTATGAAAAAATTGTAGCCGCAGTTAATCTTGAAGCCAAACAAGAATTCTGGGCTTCTAAACTTTCAGGAGGAGAAGAACAACGTCTGTATTTGGCTCTAGCTTTAGCAGGTAATCCCGAGATGCTAATTTTAGACGAGCCTACGAGAAATTTAGACCCTGATGGTTGCTCAAATTTCTGGACGCAAATTAAAGAATACAGAAAAAAGGGCCTGACTATTTTAATGATTACCAACAATCAATCTGATTGGGAGGAGTTGGAACAGTTGGCGACTCGTACTGTGACTCTCAGTAATGGAAAAATTGTAGAAGATAAAATTATTACTTCTTCTAAAAAATTAAAATTTCAGAAGAGTGCCAAGCAACAAAATAGTAAATCCGTCATTCTTTCTGCTTTGTTGCAACAAATTAAGGCAGAAAGCCTTCAGCTAGTTCGGAATCCTATTGATTTAGTCGGTATTTTTGGATTATCTAGCTTAGTTTTTTTATTGGGCAAGGATCTGGGAGAATTAAGTTTGCTATTTTTTTCCGGACTTATCCTCTTCATCTTTTCTATCGAACGCCTGGGGAAAAGGGTGGCTACTGAGAGAATTGAAGGATGGCTAAATCTATTGCGAGTTACTCCTCTTCCTCCGGTAATTTATCTAGCGGCAAAAGTCATAGTTGCTCTGATGGTTTTGGCAAGCACCCTGATATTGATTTTGTCAGTAGGGGCTTTTAAACTCGAAGTAGATCACAATTTTTTTAGATGGCTTTTAATCTTCGGTAGCTTAATTATCGGAATAATTCCCTTTGCTATTTTAGGGTTGGCTTTGGGATATTTATTTAAACCTAAAAGCGTCGATTCAATTGTTGGGCTATCCCTTCCCGTTGCTTTAATGACTTGTGGTTTACCGCTTCCTTTTCCGAGTTGGGTTCAGGATTTAGTGACTTTTTCCCCGTTTTATCATTATGCTCAATTGGCATTGTCGTCAGCCGGATTAGAGTATGATCAGCAGCTTGCACTCCATATTATCTGGTTATTATGGGCTGGATCTATGTTTGGCTTTGTAGCAATTTGGGCTTTTAAACGACAGGACGTAGTGTCGTAAATTCACCAATTAGATAGCAGTGCTGACAACCTCTTAGCCAAATCTTGGTAAAAAAAACACAGATTACACAGATTAACACTGAGAAAATCTCTGTGAAAATCTGTGTAATCTGTGGTTAAAAATCATTTCTCAATCGGTTGAAATTCTTTATGGGGATAGGTTTTAACCGGGAACTGGAAGATGGCAAAAATTGCCTTCATGGTAAAGATAAACATGGATACGGTTCCCAAGGCGAACACGATATCCCCGGGAATTCTTAACCAGACGGTCCAGCGCATCCAGGGGGAACCGATGACTTCGGCACTTCGGGCGTACCAGGTGCCGTATTCTACGGATTGGGCAAGTTGATAGAATCCGTTGGGAATTAGGCCAAAGATGAGCATCATGACTAAGCCGATATTAATGGCCCAAAATGCGAATTTAATCCAGCGATCGTCCCAAGCGTCATCCGGGACGAACTCGCGCAAGGCAAAGAGCATGAGGGCGATCGCCAAGCAGCCATAAACCCCAAATAACGCGGCATGAGCATGAATGGGAGTGGTATTAATTCCTTGGGAATAATACAAGACAATCGGTGGATTAATCAAGAATCCAAACACGCCTGCACCGATTAAGTTCCAAATACAAGTGGCGATGAAAAATCGCAAGGGCCAGCGATAAAATCCTTCGGCTTCTTTGGACAATTTTAAGGTTTTTAAAATTTCAAAGCCAATCAGGGTGAGAGGGACGACTTCTAAGGCGGAAAAGACGGACCCGATCGCCGCAATAAAGGAAGGAGTTCCGGAAAAGTAAAGGTGATGCAAGGTTCCTATCACACCGCTGCCTAAATATAACAGAGTGGTCAAATAGGTCGCACGCAGGGCCGATGACCGACGTAAAAAGCCTAATTCACTACATAAATAGGCAATCACAACCGTGGCAAACACCTCGAAAAATCCTTCTACCCACAGATGAATTACCCACCAGCGCCAATACTCGGCAATACTCAAGGGCGTGTGATTGGTGTACATCAATCCCACAGAATAAAACAGGGGAATGGTGATGGCACTATAGAGGAAAAAGTGACTCAATCCAGTGGGGCTTTTTTCCTTTTGTAAGGCGGGTTTAAATCCGCGATACAGTAACCACAGCCAGAATATCATCGCGACAATCAGCAGGATTTGCCAAACTCGTCCGAGTTCGATATATTCATAGCCTTGATGTCCCCACAAGAAGCTATTTTTGACGCTGAATAGCCCTTGCACTGCTGACCAAGACCCGACTAGGGAACCGACAACTACGACGGTTAATGCCCCTAATAAGACGCTATTGCCGAGGGCTTGTCCTTTCGGTTCATAGCCACTAAATCGCGGGGCGAAATAGAGTCCGGCGGCTAACCAACAGGTAGCAATCCAGAAAATTGCCAGTTGCAAATGCCAGGTTCTCGTAGCCGCATAAGGGAGATAGAGGTTCAAAGGAATGCCATAAAATCCTTCCCCTTCTACGGCATAATGGGCGGTAAACATTCCCATCATGATTTGCACGAGAAAGAGTGCCATTGCTACGCCAAAAAATAGCGAGGTTACTTTTTGGCTGGGGGTGGGAATTCGCACGGCGGGACGGGCGGGAACGGGTAATACTTCGTCTTCTTCTTCTTTTAAATAGATGAAGAGAAAAATCCCGACTCCGGCAATTAAAATGATGACGGACACGATGGACCAGATTAGAAATTGGGCTGGGGGTTGGTTGCCAATTAAATCATCATGAGGCCAATTTGCGGTATAGGAAAAAGGTGCATTCGGACGATTGGCGGATGCTGCCCAAGAGGTCCAGGCAAAGAAGGCGGTGACATCGTGAATTTGGCTATCATCTTTGAACCAACCGGAGGGAATGGAGTGAATTGCAGACCCTTTGGCTAGGAGTTCATGATAGTCTTTAAAAACTTCTTGAAGTCCTTTACTTTGAGCATCGGTTAAGAGGAGTTCTTGGGTTTCGGGACTATACCGATTGGTTTTAAATTGTTCACTGACTTGTGCTTGCAAACTGGCGCGTTCGGGGGCGGGTAATGCTTCTAAATCCTTTTGAGAAAAGCTGGGATTGTTGTTGTATAATATGCCTGCGGTGGCTAAACCCCAACGATGTAAGACATCGGCTGTCCAGTCGGGGGCGAGGTAGCTGCCATGTCCCCAGATGCTGCCAATATCTTGTCCTCCACGAGAGAGGTAGATTTCCTGTCCGGATTGGATGTTCGCTTGGGTGACGAGGATTTCTTGATTGGGCGATCGCACGATATCGGGAACGGGTGGGGCATTTTTGGAAATGACCGCCCCCGCCCACAGTAATACACTAAAGGCAATGATACAAATCAGGGCTAACCAGGCGGGTAAGGTGAGTTGTCGCCTGCTGAGACTGATTGCATCTTTGGCATCTAATAAGGTTGAATCTGCCATTGCAATATTTCCCTCAATTTATCGATGGATTATTTTCAACTCCCTCGATAGTAGCGAATTCAATTGAAAATTGACCAGTTTATAAAAGTTTATATTTTTATTAGATATTTTGGGGCTAAAATTTGATGATTTACCCCTATTTGGTGTTGACAAGTTGCATAAAACTGTCAA
>CAYUEH010000425.1:0-5236 GCA_964442465.1 uncultured Laspinema sp.
TTGGTAAAGTTAGTCCCCCGCCTTATGTAGATGATACCTATCGTGCAGATAACCTGTATGGACCGAAACCGGGGTATGAACCCCCGGAGATTATAGAAAATGAGAATGGTCGCGATACCTACTCGGTAGAACCCGCTCAACGGATGGGTTCCCCACTCACTGACGCTGAACTGACTCGCGATGAACCCCCGTCTGTCCTCAAGCGCCATGAGTACGGTTTAGATGGCTATTGGGAACGTCGGGCTAGAGGTCAAGGTCTGCGGGTAATTGTGGGAGAACGTCTGGAATTGGGGAATGCCTTTGGTTGGAGAGGTGATCAAGACCCCCTGTATCCCCAGGAGCAGACATTTGTGACTCCGGCACCTAAAGGGTCTCATGAGTTTCGACAACAGCGCACCCTGCGGGATAATTTAGCTGCGGTGCAAGCCACTGCCGTTTATCACACGGGCGTAGGAGATGGAAAAACCCCAGCGGCTATTGTCGCGACTACTGTCCATCCTGGAACCGTAGATACCCTCAAGAACAGTGCCACCTTTGACACCATCAGCTTTGTTAAAAAAACTGAACCTGCATTTAGCACCCTGCCTGCTGACGTGATTGCCACTGACTTTTTCAATGGTCGGGGTGCAAATGGATGGGAATTTGAAGTTCCGAATCTGGCTGATTCACAAGTCGCGCGGGAGAACCTCGCCGAGTTTGCCGGAGATACTGGGGGTGCTGGGGGTGCGTTTCCAATTACCCAACAAGATCTAAATCGCATCTATCCCGATCCGGAGTGGACCATGTGGGGGAACTTCTCCTCTCTAGGCCGTAACAACGGCAGTTTAGCAGATAATACAACCCAGCAAACTGCGGCGGCGACTCTGGGAATGTTGGCCTATAACATTAACTATCTGCAAAGCTATGATTATGCCAACACGAACAACCAAACCCAAGGGTTAAACGGGGCTCCGGGTAACGGAGTGGAAGATCTGGCGGATGCACTTTGGAACTTACTAGATCCTAGTAATCCTGATGCATTAGATCCTAATGATCCCCCAGAAGACTATATTACCGCGCTAGAAAATGCTACTTCTCCTAATCCAGAAATAATTCGCTTGGCTCGATTGGTAATGACAAAAGAGCAAATCGAGCGCGATCGCACCTTTGGATTTAGAGTTAGCCTTGCGAACCATCCGGCTAATCCCACCATCACCTGGGATGCAAGTATCTCCTCCTTGCTTACCCCTCCTGCAACTGCGGAGGTGGCTTGTGACCTAAGTCCTAACGGCAATAGGTTTTTTGGATTGGCAACTACGACGCCACCAGCAACAGATGTGCAAGTTCAGCAGAGGTTGTATGCCTTATCTCGCCTGTGTTCCAATGAACCCAAGTTTCCCTCCCTGTACTACCTTTTCCCTGTCGTAGCTCACGGACACCAAGGAGGGACAAGCCCGATTAACGGGGTGTCCATTGACCACCGGCAACCTGACGGAACTGATTTTCCCGAAACAACTTATCCAGATCCAGCCGAACCTTATGTGACCGATCCACAAGCTAGTGCGAATACCTTGGCGACTCGATATAAGAGAGTCACTAACGATGACATCGCTAAAATGGCGATTCAACCCAAACCTGTTGATCCCACGAAGTGGGTTTTACCTATTATCACTCCCTTTACTGAGGGTAACCCTCAAGCTGTTCCCAACGATAATCGCTTCGAGTTAGTCAGATCCATTGCGGCGAACGGAAATGAAACCAATATCAAGGTAGCCATTAAAGATTCCGCTTTGTACAATGGCCGGGAACACATGACTGTTCGGGCGTTGAACCTGGATCTGGATATGCTGCGGAATAAACAGATTGGGGGAGAAAGCTGGCTCTCCACCAGTGGCATTATCTATGCCTTCCGAGAAGATGCGGTCCGAGAAGATGCGATCGCCAGACCTGCAAGAATATACAGTCCCGATCCCAGAACTGGTTTGCCTGCTGCCATGAATGCAGTGGGAACTTCACCCACGGATCCTCAATTAACGGACAAAGGCATCAGCCTCAAACCCATTGATTACTATCCCGATCCAGACCGTCGCCCTTATGGGTTCCGGGTAAAGAATGGGTCAGATATCAGTCGCGATGGAACCCAACGGGGCCTCACCATTGTCTCTGATCAGCCGATGTATATCCAGGGTGATTTTAACCTGCATGGCGACGACAACGGCATTCAGGAATTCACCCAGGCCCTGAATCCTGACTTTAGTAACTTTTACGCTCGCAATACCCTCAATACTAAATTTGCCCGGTGGGCTGATGACCCCTGGCGACCCACAGAAGTCATCGCGGATGCGATTACTATCCTCTCGGATAACTTCTGTGATGGCAGCATTGAAGACGGCATCATCTTTTCCAATCAGATGACCCCAACTATCAACGACACTCCTGATCTTTATGGTTGTCGCCCTGGGGTGAGGGTTACTTCCTACCTCAACCAAAATCGTCCAAGTGCTGCGGCAAATTGGCAACGGGAGGATGGATCTGTAGAAAGTAATCGGTTTGCCATCCCGGTTGCCATCTCCCGAAATGGCGAAATTATGACAGGTCCGGCTTCAAGTTCGGCTCCATATACGGGAAGTTACTACCGATTTGATAACTTCCCTTGGAGTGGCAAACCTCTGAATAAAACTCCCCCAAATACTTGGGTGAATGCAATCCTGGTTAACGGGGTAGTCCCAACTCGCCAAAACCAAAGTAATGGCGGATTGCATAACTTCCCGCGAATGCTCGAAGATTGGCGAAACACGAATCTGAATATCCTCGGTTCGTTTATCCAGCTCAACTTCAGTAACTACGCCACCGGACCTTATGAACATGATGCATGGGAACCCGAGGCCACACCCGTAGCGGGAAAAACCACAAACTGGGGGACAACCAGTGGGGGAAAAGAAAATATCTTCTACTATCTCGCTCCGCAGCGGCGATGGGGTTATGATGTGGGACTCCAATATATGTCACCCGGTGCTGCATCTAGCAAGATGCAAACACTGAGTAATGAACGCAATGAGTTCTATCGTGAACCCCCAGCCAACGATCCTTACATCTGTCTGTTACGCCAGACCGTTAATTTTCCTTGCAACTAGACGGAGGTTCCGATGCAACGACGATCGCAGTTCAAATCAACCGAATCGGGCTTAACCCTGATTGAGTCCCTCGCGGCGATAGTCATATTTAGTATGGCGATCGTCGCCGTTACCCCGCCAATTATGTTGTCCATGGCCGCTCGCGTCCGCGCTCACAACGCGGAGAAGGCCCTGCAACTAGCCCGGGGGGAAGTGGACCGAGTGCGGGTTTTACTCGAAGCTCTGGTGGCAGAAACGGATGAAGAAAAGCTTGCTGAATTAGAAGAGCAACTGCCCCCCCTAGCGGTGGGCGATCGCCCCCAAGGGATTGGGGCCCCAACGGGAACAACGACCACCTGTAAAAGTAACTCCCCACCCGGGAATGCCCAAACCGCCTGTCTGGAGGCCGATTCAAATTTTGCCATCCAAACCTTTATCACCAACAGACAAGAGCCAACAGCAGGAGTGCCTGAAGCCTTTTGGATCGGTGTGCGAGTTTACACAGCCGGTGCTTTCTCTAGTGGCGACACTCTGACTACAGACCCGGCATCTTTAGCATTCTCAGCGGCGAATAATATGGGTTCTGCACCCCTAGCGGTGCAATATGCACCCCTGATCGTCAGTGACGGGCCAGGATTTAAAGAGGGAGGTTCAGCTGAGGTTTATAGAAGACTCTTAGCTCCATAATCAATTCCCTCGTGGTCGCGAGCGTCTTTCCCACCGGGTCAGTCCACCGCCAGAGGTCAATGTTAAGTCGTCGTCCAAAGTGGAATGGGAAATCTACCCAATCGGTCCAACTCAATCCCCGAGTAGAGCTTTTCCCATTCCCACTCCACCCGTTTTATGGAACAAAGCAATGGTGACACAGAAGATTAAATTAACCCTAAAACGATACTTCACCCGGGCTCATCAACCCCAGCCCGAGTCCGGCTTTACCTTGCCGGAACTGTTGATGGCCATCCTAGTCGGTGGCATGGTTACCTATGGGATGCTGGCATTAGTGGTCAATCTCCTCGGAACTGAAAGGCAGGAAACTGCCAAAAGCCAAGTGCAGCAAGAAATGAATCAAGCGGTTGATTATATTGCCTCAGAAATTAAACAAGCAGTTTTCATTTACAGGGAAGATAATTTTCCTGATCCTAATAAGCTAAACTTAGGTGCTAAGGTACAACCCGTCATAGCTTTCTGGAAAGCTACTCCCATTCAAGGAGACGATTTAGATGATTTCCTACAGGGTTTAGGTGATCCTCCCTGTGCCAATCACGATAAGCCAGTAGTTTGCGAATTAGTTCTGACCAACCTCCAAACTTATAATTTAGTCATTTACGGAGTTCAAGAAAATCAAACGGGTGAAGTTTGGCAAGAAGGATCAGCCCGCATCATCCGGTATGAACTGCAACAATATAGTGACTTTGCCCTGTTAACTGAAACCCCAGAATATAGAAGTCCCCCAGCACCCACACCACCATTTTCTCGCACAGCACCAAGTTCTTCAGATGCATTTAGGGATTGGATACCAGGGGGCACTATTAACTGGAATAGTCAGGGGAAATTTAGAGCTGTATTGGTTGATGGATTAGATTATCAAGCGGTGAATGCGAATGAGCTACAATGTCCCAATTACAATCCCAATTTACCAGATTATACATTAGCAAAGCCTCCAACTGCTCAACCCAATAATAGTTTTTATGCTTGCGTTCGAGGTTTCAAGACGGAGGTTTCTCAAGATGCAATTCTCTTTTTACGAGGCAACGCTGCCATGAGAGCGGGACAGCCAAACTCCAGAAATACAGCCTATCTTCCCAGTTTTGAGCGACGAGTCCAAGCTCGCACGGTATTAAACCGTCGCCCCCCTAGATAAAACTAGCTAACAGGTTTTCCAGAGAAATTAGGGCCTCTAACATTTCTCTTCTAAATCAGTGACTTTAGAGGTTATATAAACCCAATAATTATGAACCAACCTATGGATTTCTTCAAACAGTGGAAGAGAAGGCAGTCCCCCCGGGACGGTCGAGCTTTTGCCCCACAGACTGTCCAAGGGTTTACCCTGTTAGAAGTGTTAATTGTGGTCTTTATCATTGGCATTTTGGCGACTATTGCTGGCCCAAGTTGGATAAATATGGTGAATAATACCCGTCTGAACA
>CAYUEH010000426.1:0-5200 GCA_964442465.1 uncultured Laspinema sp.
TGTTGGGTGGCGCGGGTGTAGCCATAGAGGGTGGTGCCAATGATGTCGGCTCCAAAATTGGCGGCAGCGATCGCCGCTTCGAGGGTATCCACATCGGCCATGACGGGTTTTCCGAGGCGGGTGTGAATGGCGGCAATCAGATTGGAGAGGGTTTCATCATGGGGACGGGTGCGACTGGTGGCATCGATGGCGATGATATCGGCACCACTAGCGGCGATCGCCTCGGCATGATGAAATTGCGGGGTAATGTAAACTTCCGATCCGGGGATGGATTGTTTCCAGAGGCCGATAATGGGAAGGGTGGCATCAAGGAGAGAGCGCACCGCTTTGATATGAGCGGGGGTATCGATGCGGACCCCCACGGCTCCATTGCGAACCGATGCCAAGGCGACTGCGGCAATGATAGCCGGTTCAGCCAAGGGCGAATCTGGGGGAGCCTGACAGGAGACAATTAATCCCCCCTCCAAAGGGGCGATCGCATCAGTCAAATTCACCGATTTTTCAGACAGTTGTTCGTTCATTAACCCGTTAAATACTCTGAATTTTGATAAAATTTCAAGGACTGAAATTAACTCTAGCCGATCCGGAATTCGGTTCTTATAGGTCTATATAAACCCGCTTAGCCCGCGCTTCTCGGGCTTCGTCCGCTTGGAACCCCACCCTTTCCTTACGGAACGCTACGCGAACAGGGTGCGGGTTTTTATCAACCCAACCTTTATTTGCTTGCACCAATTTCCCCTCTTTCAGGTTGATTCATCGCTCTGCAAGAGTGAAACAAGGCATTCACTTGATTAATGAGTTGTTCGGGAGCGATGGGTTTCGGGGAACAATCATCCGCCCCGGCTTCAAAAGCCCTATCTTTATCTTTCCCAGTTTCTAGGTCAATTAACGCTAAAATTTTCAGAGGTTCCCGCGCTGGGGACTGACGCAAAGACTGGATCAGTTCAGATCCATTCATGCTAAGTAACTCATAATTTAAAATCACCACCGTGGGTTGCAAGAGTTCAAATTGTTCGAGTGCTGTCGCCCCATCAATCATCCAGACCACCTGATAACCAGCGGTGGTTAAAATGTCGCAAATGAGCGTAGCATTTTCCTCACAATCCTCAATCAAAATGATGCGACCTTGGAGGGGTTCTGAACTCAAGGTGTCAACCAGACGATTGGGAGAATTGGAGTTTGATAATAACCGCGCCGCAGGCAAGTGGACGGTAAAAATAGAGCCTTCGCCCACGGTGGATTGGACTTCAATCCATCCCCCGTGGAGTTCTACGAGTTGTTTTGTTAACGCGAGTCCGAGTCCCGTCCCGCCATATTGACGACGGTAGGAGGTGTCCAATTGTTGAAAGTTCTTGAAGAGGAGGGATTGTTGGTCTTCGGGAATTCCGACGCCGGTATCTTCTACTTGGAAAACCACATTTTTCTGTTCACTCCAAACTCGCAGGGTAACGGTTCCTCCGTTGGGGGTAAATTTAATGGCGTTGTTTAAGAGATTTAAGATGATTTGCTGGACGCGACGGCGATCGGCGGTCCAGAGGTCATTTTTTTGACCGTCTAGGGCCAGGGTCATTTCTAGTTCTAATCCGGCTTCTACGGCTTTGTGGGCGACGCTTTGCAAGCACTGGTGAGCGAGTTTAGTTAAGGAAAATTCTGTGATTTTTAAAATGGCTTTGCCTGCTTCTAACTGAGACAAGTCCAGGATGTCATTAATCAGTTCCAGGAGGTGTTCGCCACTGTCATGAATGGTTTTGAGATATTCCTGTTGTTTGGCACTCATTTGTCCAAAGGACCAGCGTAAGAGGGTGGAAGACATCCCGATCACACAGGTTAAAGGCGTTCGCAATTCATGGCTCATGGTTGCCAAAAATTCGCTTTTGGCACGGTTAGCAGATTCGGCTGCGACTAGGGCATCATGGAGGTCATGAGTGCGTTCGATGACTCGTTCTTCTAATGTTTTTTTTTGGCGACTGACTTGGGCGTACAGTTCGGCTTGGTGAATGGCTAAGGCTAAATGTTCGGCAATATGTTTAAGAAAGTCTTGTTCGCTGGGGAGCCAAAATCGGGTTTCAAAACATTGATGGGCAATTAACAATCCCCAGAGTTTATCTTGAACGACAATCGGCACAATTAATTGGGCATGAATTTGATTGTCCTGGAGCATTTGCAAACAGACTTGGGATAAAGTATAGGCGGTGGAAACGTCGGCGATCGCCTGAATAAATCCTTTATAATATTTATCTCTAAATTCCGCTGCGGGCAGAAAAGAACCCCCTTGATTTTGAACTAGCAGGAGGGAGGGAATCTCCTCTGAGGCTCTGGATTCGTAGGTGATAGCACCGAGTTCTGGTTTTTTTTGCAGGGATAACTTTAGAGGGTAAAATTCAGAAGCCTCTCCCTCTAAATTGTCTGAGGCGGTATCAATTTCGTCCCAAAGGGGGAAGGGTTCACGAGGGTTTTCCGGGGACGGGTTGCCATTGCCGGAGTCTACGGTTCTGGATTGATTTTGAGGATTAAATTGAAAAATAGCCAATCGGTCTACTAGGAGGAAACGACGCACCTGTTCCACCGCAGTAGACAAGATAGTGGGCAATTCCAGACTCTGACGAATCTGGGTGGTGACTTGATTTAAGAGTCGTTCTTGTTCGATTTGGTGGTGCAGGGCATTTTCTACAGGTTGACAGATGGAGACGCAATTATTGGTGTCATAACTGGCAGTGGGTTGGAAATCCTCGCCAGTGAGCAAGGCGATCGCCGAGAGGGTAAATTCGCTTTGCAGGTGCGGATTATTCGGTTGTAGGTTGTTGCGCGTGCGTTGGAGTTCGGGGTGTTCCAGATTGACGAGGGACGACTGCTCTAACCTCGTTAAAAATTCGGTAACCTGTGAGGGTTCAAAGGTTAAACCGACTTCCACCTGGGGCGATCGCCCTTCGATGGGTGGCGGGAGAGTCCCGATGAGCTCCGGGCGATCGCAATCTGTCCCCTCGGCAGGTCCCCCCAACAGCAGCACTCTAAAGTCCTCCGAAAGGACTAGGGTAAACCATTGCCAAGGGTGATCCGAAGGAATTTCTTCGCGACCGAGGACCGATTCAGTCAGCACAACTGACCCTTGGCGTTTCCCCTGCTGCTGTAACAACTGGCGCAACTGCTCAAAGGTGTTCTGGGATAAAGTTCTTCGTGAGACTTCTAAGGTCGGCATATTTTAAGCGCCTATTGGCAAAAGCTGAATGCGATGGGGGAATTTGCGGAGGAAATGCTCGTCCTTGACCATGCCCTCAAACAGTCCCCAATTTCTATTGTTTTAGAATCACCCGGGGGAGCTTGCCCTAAAGCGGCTTCACCTGTGATTTCTAGGAAAAAGTTGAATAAATCTCTACTTAATGGCTTATTAGCTATAGTAGGGTGATTTTTCAAGTTTTGGGTCAAAAATTTGGGGTTTTTTGGACTCTTCATCTTTTCTTTAGAAGATAGACCTAGGACCGGGGACAATTTGACTTCTAATCCATATCAGTATTTTTTCGGAATAATAAACATAGAGTCATCTCTATCTTAAGAAAAATTGCCAGGGACTCGCTCCGGGATCAATCCCGTAGCGATGGATGAATCTCTCTAGGATATCGGGATTCGGATGAAATAGATTGGACAAAACACCGGGATTCTGACAGAGATTCCCTGTAACGTCAGCAGAGATTTTCTCAAGAAATCCCCGGGTCTTCCTGCTGCTGTACGGACACCCAAAAAGTTCTGGGGTCGGGTCTGCCCTGGGGTTTGGTACGATGGACTCTGCCATTGTACTTGGATCGCTTCAGGAGACTCTCATGCATCGTCTAGCTGCTACCCCAGGAGGTTGGAATCCACAGGAAGAGGGAGTGATTTTGGTCTCCCAAACTCCGGCACCCGTCGCGATCGTGACGGCGGCGGATACGGATATTCAGGCGATCGCCCAGGCCCTCCCCCACCTCCCCCCTGACTTTCCCGATTTGCGGGTGGTCAATTTGCTGCAACTGCAACAGCAACTCAGTATCGATACTTATGCACTGGAGGTCCTCTCCGAGGCACAGGTGATTGTCTTGAGATTGCTGGGAGGACGCGCTTATTGGTCCTACGGGTTGGAAGTCGTTCGCGAAACGGTGGAAAATACAGGGGCTCACCTGATTGTGATTCCCGGCGATGATGCCGGGGACCCCGATTTAATCGGTCATTCCTCGCTTCCCCTGGTTGTGGTCAACCAAGTCTGGCAATATTTTACCGAAGGCGGTGTCGATAATCTAGTTAATGCGCTCCAATTTATCGCCCAGGTTTGTTTAAAAAGAGACTACAATCCTGCCCCGCCCAGGCCAATCCCTCGGGTGGGACTTTATCCTGGAAAATCTGCTAGATTTGGAATTCCAAATGAACGGTTTACCCGAGAAGAATCACCTCTCAATCCCACGCGATCGGCTAATTCTAAATCGGGTCTAAATTCTTCTCAATTATCCCCCTCATTTCCCAAGGTGGGAATTTTATTTTATCGCGCTCATTACCTAGCTGGAAATACTGCCCCGATTGATGCACTTTGTCAAGGGTTGCGCGATCGCCACTTAGACCCGGTGCCGGTATTTGTCTCTTCTTTACGCGATCGAGATGTCCAAAATGAACTGTTAACCTATCTGCAACCCCCTCAGTCTGAAACCGTGCAGATAATATTAAATACCACAGGATTCGCAGTCGGTCAAGCTGTCCAGAGTTTACCCTCTACCCAAGACTCTGCTAACCCAGACCTGAAATTCTGGGAAACCCTCGATGTCCCCGTCTTGCAAGTTATTTTCAGTGGAGGCACTCAGCAACAGTGGGAATCGGGTTTTCAGGGACTCTCCCCCCGGGATATGGCGATGAATGTCGCCCTTCCGGAAGTGGATGGACGGATTATTACTCGGGTGGTGTCGTTTAAGACGGTACTTGAAAATCATGTAAAACTGGAGACCCCGGTGGTGATGTACGAACCCCTGGGCGATCGCATTCATTTCGTCACCGATCTCGCTGCCAACTGGATCAAACTCCGCCAAACTCCCCCCAGTCAGCGCAAAATTGCCTTAATTTTAGCCAATTATCCCAACCGAGATGGACGCCTCGCCAATGGGGTCGGTTTGGATACCCCGGCAAGTTGTATTGAAATTCTCAACGCCCTCCAAACTGCCGGGTATTGGGTGGAAAATATCCCCAC
>CAYUEH010000427.1:0-5195 GCA_964442465.1 uncultured Laspinema sp.
TTCGGAATATCGCTTACTGTTTTGATGCCTATAGTCGCGATCGTAAACAACAGCGGTTCTCAAAGTCAATTTAGAGTCTAAAACTGCGATTTAAAGTGGCTATAAGGGCGACCCAACTAGGTCGCCCCATCCTTTGAATGTAACTATTTAGGGGAGTCAACATCCGGCCCAATCCATCTAAATGCTTAACATGATCACGTACCTAAAAACTAATTGTCCTGACTGCTTAAGTATAGTAGTATGGATTTGTTTGCGAATCATTTTCAGGATAGATCGTTACAGAATAGAGTTTTTAGCCGATCTGTTTCCACGAATTGTTTAGGATTACCATAGTTTTTTAGCTTCAGTCGAGCAATTTACAATTTTAAAATAAAATCCATGTATAGTATTTCTTCCTAAACCATCGAACAATTAGTAAAGAAAGTATGATATTTTCTCTAGAAATCAATGAAAAAGCAGCCGAAACTGATCATTCCCAATTTGGCACGATTTTTAGAAGAAAGCCGAGAGAATTTTCAGATCTTGCCTCCGGAAAAAATTGAAGACTGCCCAACAACTAAGTGGCTTGAAAGAAATTTTCCAATTGCATCTTGGGGACGCGTTACATGGAGTAGTGTTCCAAATTGTTTTTGCCTGACCTGGGAAACCTATACTGAACTATTTTCATTTTTTCAGAAGATAGTCAATGAACAGAGCTTGGAAGGAGAGGTAGTAATCATGTGGGGGAATGCTTTGAAGATCCCTGTACAACTAGATTTAAATATTTTGATAAAATATCAAGAAATAGCTTTCGATGAAGATTTTGATGTGTGGATAATTAACCGGGAATTTGGGTGGTGTATAGAAGTTTGTCATTCAGGGGAAATTTGGTTTGGGTATTCGCAGAGTGGCTCTAGTGTCGCCACTTAAATCGAGATGATGAGTGTTCCCCCGAGAGCGCTCAGGCTTGGATTTATATTGCCTTGATTCGCCTTTTTTTGGGACGTTTAGCCTGATGTGCGGCCTTTCAGATATCCTCTAAATTGTCATCAGATTGCTTACAAAGAAGCAAACTTGCTAGCTTTTCATCAAGTTCTGATTTTTCCAATAAACCAGCCTCTATAACCAGCTTCTCCAGAGCAGCGTACCAACGGTGATAATAATCCCAGGTAGGGTCATCCAAGCGATGCTCGGATTCCCAAACGCCAATCGTATCAATCAAGTTCTGGCGAAAATCTTCCCATTCATAATGTCCTTTTTTGGACAACGCAATAGCTAAAGCAAAGACAATTTGTTCCCAATCACGGTTGAAGGCTAGTTGGCCATTATCTCGTGGAGGAGACTCATCACTTCCCATCAAACTAGAGGCGGCGAAATGCTCAAATCGAGTAAACATAGAATAGTTAGGGAAACTGTAAGAGCAAAGACACAAATTACTAGGGACAGTTAAAAGACTTAAACAGAATATCAAACCTCACATTTCGTGGGCAAAAAGACTGACTCTTAGCCCAGAATAACTATAACCCTAGGGCTAGGAAAATCCAAGTATTTGGTCGTCCTAGTCCTTAAATTCAACGGTTCCCTAGGGTGCAGTTACCTTAGCCACACCCATCATTGATTCTGGGGTAACCAGAGCAGCTAGCTCCTCTTCACTTAAGTGATCGGTGCCTGGAGGTTTTTCAGGTAAAACCCACCAGCGAATTTGACCACTACTGTCCCAAACACGAATATCTACAGAATCGTCTAAATCTAAACCAAACTCCTTGAGAACCGTCCTGGGTTCACGAGCAGCTCTCGCTCGGAAGGTGGGATCTTTATACCAGTAAGGCGGCAACCCTAAGGTTGGCCAAGGATAGCAAGAACACAATGTACAGACAATCAAGTTATGAACCGAAGAAGTATTTTCGGCTACCCGCATGTGTTCTCCCTCAGCTCCAGACATACCGGTTGTCATACCCGCAACCTCACAGGCTGCATTACAATTGTTGATGAGTAGCTCCTTAAAATCTGAATTAACCCAGGCCTTGGCAACTAGCTTAGCACCATTGAATGGCCCCATTTTAGAATCAAAGTAATCCAAAATCTTATTGACAGTTTCGCTGCTAATAATACCTTTTTCAATCAGCAAAGCCTCAAGCGCCCTAACTTTGGCTGCACTCTCCAACTCACGGTTTGAGCTGTAATTGAATTGGTCATCTCCAGGAATCGACATGGGTATTTCACCTTCTATACTACTAAATGAACACTAAGCGGCAGCGAGATAGATCTCAAATAAATCGGCATAAAAAGTAGATCCAGGTTCAGCCAAAGTATCTCCCCAGATATCCTTTGGATTGAAGCGAACGCTGTAACTCGGTTGGGCGGGTCCTAAACCATCGGATGGTCCAGGGAAATAGGCATAACAGCCTTCGTACACTAGATCAATAATGCCAGGTTTGCCGCGCAAATGGCCGGGGAGCCGGGTATGTTTGGCCACCGGCATATCTTTGACCATCACAGCATCTCCGACAGCAAACTTAGGCTTGACAGCTACATCCCGTTTAGGTGAGTCCCCTAATTCCAGATATTTAATTACCTGATCATCGATCGCAGAACTATTTTTTTGAGGAAGTGGGCTTGGATCAACGTTGCCCTCCTTCATATAAAACCAAGTTTTTTCATTTAGTTCGTCCTGGGAAATATATCCCTTTGTTACAAAAAACTCCGAGATGCCGCCCAACCATTTTTCGTAATAGCGAAATTTAAAGTATTCCAAAGGATTCATGGCTTCTGCACCTCGCCGCAAGTCGGCCCAAGTCCAAATATCTTGAAATGCAGTGGGAACCTGATCGACAGGATATTCAGGTAGAGCGTCTTTGAGGTGAGAACTAAGCCCCATCATAGCAGTGTGAATACCGAAAATACGCTTTTCCCAATGCTCAACAAAGACTTTTTTCTGAAAATCTACTGAGCCAAGTCCTTCTAGTCCTCCTAGGAAATGCTGTAGTTTCATAATTTCGTCTCCTCCTGTTTTAGTAAACAATCTAAATTTGAATCTTGCGGACAATAAATGGGGATAAAATTGCCTGAATTACCGGTGCTACCGAAGCGCAACTCTAGAACCATTTATAGCACCAGTCAACGTCCCATTTTCTCTTGACCTTCACCAGCAGTTGCTGCGACGGGAACTGTTGTCATTGCCTTACCCCAGGCTTCTGACAGATAGCCAAAGATGTTGCCCAAAATCATGGCTGCGATCGCGATTAAAACTGGATTGTCCGGTAGGGCACTCGTCAACGGTAGCCCAGTAACAGCAACAGTCCCGACAGTCTGGGAGAATCCCCACACGATGGCGGGGGTAATGCCATACGTAAAGGGTAGTTTGGAAGCTTGAACCATGGCGGCACTGCCGATACCTACACAGATGGCTGCAACCAAGGGATTCGGACCGATTAAATCAATGGCGAGGAGAGAAAGGGCTGCGATAATAATACCTGTAATGTTACAGGAAATAGATTTAATAAATCCATGAACACCGCCACCGACACTAAAGAAAGAAGCCCAGGCAGTAAAGGTGACCCAAACCGGAATAGGAATCACCGTGGCAGTTAAAAAAACATCAATACCACCGAGGACGCCAATACTAATTGTTAACGCTTCAGACTGTTTCATATTATTTGTGGGGTTACATAAAACATTCATTAAAACCATGCCGTAGTTCAGACTCATCTAAATTACGGCCGATAAATACCAACTCATTACGCCGTACTTCCCCTGGTTGCCAGGGTCGGCCCGGACGGCCATCCAAGGTCATGTGAACACCCTGGAAGACAAAACGGCGATCTTCATAATCCATATCTAAGATTCCTTTCATACGGAAGATATCAGGACCACGGGCCTGCACAAGCTGATAGAGCCAGCGATTTAGCTTTTCCCCATTGACGACTCCGGACTCCTGAATGGCAACTGAGGAAACAGTTTGATCATGTTCATGAGCCTGTTCATCTAAGAACTCTGGATCGATACTTAGGGCATTTTTCAAGTCAAACGCGCTCACTCCCAGAACATTGGACAATGGGAGCTGACAATGTTGGGTAAGATGGATTTTGGCGATCGCATTCATGCCTCGAATACGTTGCTCTAACTCTTCTAGAACGGGAGGTGACACCAAATCAACTTTATTGAGTAAAATGACATCAGCAAACGCAATTTGCTCCTGGGCCTCACTACTGTCCCAATGCTCCCAAATGTATTTGGCATCAACAACAGTAACAATGGCATCTAGAAGCAGGTAGGATCGCATTACTTCATCGACGAAGAAAGACTGAATTACCGGGGCTGGGTCAGCAAGTCCAGTGGTCTCAATCACTAAATAGTCAAAATCTTCTGACCGTTCCACCAAATTGGTAACGATGCGAATTAAATCGCCACGCACCGTACAGCAGATGCAGCCGTTATTCATCTCAAGAATCTCTTCATCTGCATCTAAAACCAACTGATTATCAATACCTACTTCGCCAAACTCATTGACAATAACGGCGATTCGTTTCCCATGCTGAGCCGTTAAAATATAATTTAGTAAAGTTGTCTTTCCAGCTCCCAGGTAGCCAGTTAAAACAGTTGTAGGAATCCCTTGCAAGTTCTTACCACTCTTGGTCATACTTTCTGTAAACGCACTGTAAACGCAAACAACAATAACAAAGGAAAATTCCAGGCTTAATGAATCTGTAGTCAATAAACCATAGTACTTTAGGATACTATATTTTGATATCTCCTCAACCTTGAGAATAGAGTACGACAGGCATTAAAAACTGTATATTAGATAACACAGCTACTCTATCGAAGAACATGGGACGATAAATCTCCCCGTTCCCAAAGAATTCAACAAGCCCCCCCGCCTTGCCACAATCCCTTGAATTCTTCAAGATGGATATGGAGCAGATTCCCAACTCGGTTCGCTCCTAATCCCCATTTACCGCAACCTCTCCATGTCTCTCGATGAATAAAACCGTCTATCCCGGCGAAATTTTCCCCAATACCCACGACTTCGACGAGGGGATTCGCACCCTTCTTCCCCGTTACAGTGAGATGCTCGATAGTATCGCTCGCTGTGTTCCGGGCAACTGTTCCACCATTATCGATCTCGGCTGTGGAACTGGGGAGTTAAGTTTGCGGCTGTTAGAACGCTGTCCCCAAGCGCAAGTTCTGGCCATTGACTACTCGCCACGCATGGTAGA
>CAYUEH010000428.1:0-5188 GCA_964442465.1 uncultured Laspinema sp.
CCATCCCCCCCATCTCCCCCATCTCCCCCATCCCCCAAACTCCATTACCAATGAACGGAATGTGCCTGAACTGAGGGTTTAACCGCTACATTTTCTTGGCGATTGTCTTTTAACTGGCGGAACTTACAGCGATCGCCTCGGTAGCCGGTTGGCATGACGAGGCGTTTGTAATCGGTAGTGAGGTCGAAGTTGACCTGGTTTAAATCGGCATGATAGAAATTCACGCAATTGAGAGAGGCATTCTCAAAACAAGCCTCACTTAAACAGGCTTCTACAAAAAAAGTGCCGAACAAATGAGCGCGTCTGAAATTGGCTCCGGCTAGATTAGCTTGTTTGAGGAAGGTTCCCAGCAAAACGCTCTCTGAAAAGTTGGCCTGAGTGAGATGAGAATAGGCCAAGTCCGCAGCAGTGAGATTGGCGGCGCTGAAATTGGCGTTGGGTAACTGGACCTCGACTAACCTAGCCCCGGTTAAATTGGCTTCGCTGAAATTGGGTCCTTGGACATCTTCCCGACCTAAAATGAGCCCATTGAGGATTCCCCCGGAGAGGTTGACAGCGGTAAAGTTAGCTTCTCCAACGATCGCATGAGAAAGTTCAACCCCACGCAGATTGGAATAGGACAGGTTCGCCCGAGTGAGATCAGCACCGCTGAGGTCTGCATTGCTCAGATCGGCCCCGCTGAGATCGGCCCCGACGAGATCAACGCCCATGAGATTAATATGGGGTAAGGAAACCCCCCGCAGATCTAAACCACTGAGATCCAACAGCAAAAAGTCACGTTGTCCGGCTTCATAATGATTCAGCAGGTCCTCAGCACTCATTCGTTTCATAGGTTGCCCTTACTATGGTTGCGCTTAAACGGGGTTTGCACGAATTGATCAACTACCCAAGGGTATGAATCGGCAAACACCACCATCTTTCCTTGCGTGAAAATCGGGCTGCATCCGGACTTTTTGCCGCTATCACTGGGGTTGAGGGCTTCTTGCGATCTCTGCTGATGGACTGACCTATTCCCTCAACGTTTGTAGAGGCGATTCGAGAATCGCCCTACATTCATTTAGGGTTAGTTCTCGGGGGAATCGACAATGTATTGATTCGCAGCAGAATTTTCTGGGAGGGGTTCCATGCGTCCGGCATGGACTAAGCTTTGATAAATCATGGCAGCAGCGGAGCCCCGAGTGAGAAATTCATTGGGGTTCAGGACTGCTGGATCGGGATGATTGACCACGATATTAGCTTGAGTTGCGGCTAAGATGGGGTCGGTTGCTTCGGAGGGAACGCGATCGGCATCCGTATAATAGGCGGTTAAATCCGGTGCCGGTGGTTCGGTGACAAAGGATTGTTGAGTCGGTTCCTCGCCGGAGGGGGCTGGTTCGGCTGTCGGTTGGGCGTTAGCTCGCTGAATTAAGAGGAACGGTTGCATCATGGCGGTAAATGCTAGGGGAAAGGCGAGTTGCCGTTTGGCAACCGGGCGTCTTGTCCGACGTGAGGGAGTGCGATCGCCCGCTTGATAAGTCGTAGCGGGTGGACGAACTTGGACCAATTGTAACCCTTGTGCTAACGAGGTAATCGCTTCTGCTCTCGTCATTTCTTGCCGGGGATAGAATAACTGATTATTAGAAAAGGCATCCATAAAACCGCCTTGATAGGCTTGCGCGATCGCCGGAACCGCCCAATAATTTTCGGGAACATCATTAAACTGACTGCCACTGGAAATTTCCAGTCTTTCGGTGACATCAAAGGCTTGGCGAATCAGGGCGGCAAACTCATCCCGCTCAATATTTTGGGTGGGTCTAAAGGTTCCGTCCGGATATCCTACCACAATGTCTTCTTGGGCTAACCCTTCAATAAATGGACTGGCCCAATAATTGGGTTCTACATCTGGGAAGGAGCTTTGTTGTTGCGGTTGTTGACCCTGTGCCGAAGCGTTTTCTACCTGCCACAGATCCGGAAGGGTAACTCCGGCAGTCACACCGAAAACAATAGAACTAAAGATGGCAACGGGCCATTTCAATGAAAAAACCATAATTAATATTCTCCTTACTGCTGGCTGCTCAAACTGGGGAATCAATAAATCATTTAATATGTGTGAGAATGTCAAAGGATTTAGACGGGTTGATTATTCTATGTAGGCAGTCTAAATCATGATGAGAAAAGAATGAAGTGGGAGCGGGATGCTCCCTACCGCAGCAAGGGAGCATCCCGCTCCCACTCCCCTGATGAATTATCCCATTCATGACATCCGATATGAGCCTCGGGGTCGCTAACTACACCGATTGGGCTCTGTCTCACTTTCAGTCATTGATTCCGAAGCGTCAATCAATCTTGAATTGGATTTAGCGGGGCTTTGTATTATCCTCAACCATTGGATTTCCTTCGCGCTTTACTTCTAATTCTTCGTGACGCACAGTTTCTTCGGCTTGAACCGTATTGCGTTCGACTTCTTTATGAATTTCGACTTCCTCTCGCACGAAGGCTTCTTTATGAATGTCTGCATTCTCTTGATAGACTTCGACCCGAGCAATTTCTTTGTCATTAAAAGCCACGTCACCGGCTGCCAGATTTTGTTCAGTCCCTACGGCTTCGCGGACTTCAACGACAACTTTTTCATTTTCCACGGGAATTGCTGTCTTGGCTTGTTCAGTCACGACTTGTTTGCTGACGAGAACTTCCCCGGTTTTTTCGCGGTGTTTGTGCGCGACGAGGCGTTCTTCATACAATTTTAGTTTTTGATGATCTTGATTGGTTGTATTGTAGAGAGAAGGCTCGCGGTCGTAACTGTAATGCTCGTCGTTCTGAGCGACGAGGCGATCGGTTTCCTGAGTCGTCGTCGCCCGGTTTGGAGTTTGGGGAAGGGTTGGGGACGTCACCTGACGACCCGTGGCGGTTGCGGCTACACCGCCTCCTTCTACCGGAGGACTGTCTTCTACTGCGGCAGAATTTTCTACGTTAGGAACGGCATAAACCGATCGCACATTCTGCTCGTAATGGCGATCGACTACGGTATCTTCATGGTATTCCGGCAGTTGTTCGGCTTGTTCTTTGGTTTCCAGACCCATCGTATAAATCCGATTATTTTCGTTATCCACTTGGCAACGCCCGATGGGAATCAAGACCCGTTTTCCAAATACCCAAAATCCCGTATCGATGACGAGATAACGAAAATAACCAGATTCATCCACGAGAGCATCATCAACGTGACCGATTTTTTCATCGTTGTTGGCCGCATAAACGTCATAGCCTTTAATATCATCCCCATCAAATAAATCGTCTCGATAGTTGGGATAAAAATCTTCAAGTTTGTAAAGGGTCATGTATCGTCTCCTTAAAGTTTTGTTACATTTATCTTCTATATTTCTATAGTAGAAAAAATCATAGGGTTTTCCCTCTACCGGACGATTGAGGTTTTGTCGGTTCTGATTGGATTAACTTATATCCATAGATAGATAGATAAAATAGGAAATCCCCCTTACAGTAAATCCATATTGATGCAGGCATTCCCCCCCCAGTGTCAGCATTTTGCTTAAAAAAAATTAACGAAAGTAGGGTAAGGGAGATAGTAACAATGACTTATGGAAATCGCGGCGGAGTCAATATTGCCGAACCAGCCATGATGCAAACCCCTGTGGTCGATTATCACGATCGCGTCCGGTGGGGTCCAATTTTTGCAGGAATCGTGATCGCGTTGAGTACCCAATTGGTATTAAGTGCTCTGGGAGTGGCGATCGGGATGAGCATGGGTGCAGCAGATGCCCAATCCGACCCTAATGCTATTGGTTTGGGAGTCGGAATTTGGTCTATTATTAGTTTGTTTATTGCCCTACTGGTGGGGTCTTGGATCATGGGTCGCACCTGTGGACCCATGAACAAAAATACAGCCCTATTGAACGGAGCAATTTTGTGGGCAACCACTTTAGCACTGAGTTCTTGGTTACTGGCAAGTGGTGTATCAGGAACCTTCGGAATTGTGATGGCAAATGCGGGAGAAATTGCCGATCGCGTGAATGTAGCCCCAGGAACACAAAATCTCACTCCGAATGAAGCCCGTAATATCGCAGACAATGTGGCCCGGGCCGGTTGGTCATTTTTATTTGGTTCCTTGTTAGGGTTAGTGGCATCCTTAATTGGCGCGACCCTCGGTGCTCGGAGTCCTCGGACGGTTGTTTAAGAACAGCGTCTAGCATTTCAATCTCTTTCAATCTCTATTTTTCCAGCTAGTTCAGGCCCGTTATGAAACGTCCAGTCTAGCTGGTTTTTATGCTTTTGTATAAATATTCGCCCAAAAAGAGCTGGCTAATTTTATATATACATAAAATAAAAACAAGCCGTTTTATGAATAGAAATGTATGGAATTGAGCGATGATATCTGGAGGGTTGAACAGGGGTATTCTAAACAAGCAGCCTATCCAATAGAAATGCCAATCATGCTATGGCCAATCGAAATTTACAAGTGGGATTAGCGCAACTGAAAGCGGGGGATTATGCCGAGGCGATCGCCCAATTAGAAGCCGTCTTAGTCAATGAACTCCATCCGGGTACTCTCTTTAAAGCGAAAAAAGCCTTAGTCAAAGCCTACGAAGGCGATGGCAAACTGCATCAAGCTTGGAAACTCTGTCAGGAACTCAGCGAAAGTACCAGTCCTGAAATCCAAGATTGGGGCGATCGCACCTTAGCCGAACTCGATCAGCGTTACCCCACCCTCGCCTCAGAGATTCTCATCGGAAACCGCCTGACTCGTCAGCAAAAAGCTGTTCGCGCCCTCATTCAATGGTTCAAACGTTCCCCCCAGCGTGTCTCCACCCTGGAAACCGCTTGGAATATTATTGAGGAAGAACGCTACAATCACCCGGATCATAGTCCCTTGGTGAAACTAACCGTTAATTGGAATATCTTTCGCCGGATTTCTATTTTCTTGGGGAAAACATTTTGGGTTTGGATTAAGGCTAAATGGCAGGAATTTGAATCTCGAAGATAAATTAAGTTGCTGCTGAATTTGGGTTGCTTGAATCCGGAAACGACTGAAGTCGTTACTACGAACGGGGAGAATTGCTGCTGCTTTATATATATAAACCTTGAATCCGGATAACGACTGAAGTCGTTACTACGAACGGGGAGAATTGCCGCTTCTCTTAGGTTCGTAGTAACGACTTCAGTCGTTATCTTATTTTCGTTCGTAGTAACGACTTCA
>CAYUEH010000429.1:0-5174 GCA_964442465.1 uncultured Laspinema sp.
ATTTTCTCAAAACTGCGTTACGGTAGAAGGAAGTTCAGCTTTCCAAGCTGACCGACTCGACCTATCGATTCTAAAACAGAAGAGAACGCTTAAGGCAGAGGGGGGTTTTCCCTCTCTGCATCTTTTTTTGGGGTCATTGGTCATTGGTGATTGGTCATTGGTCATCAACTCACTTCCGGTCCCCGGACCTTGGCAAGGGGAGGGTTAGGGTGGGGTCCTCCGGACTGGCGATCGCCCCTGTATGGAGGCTGATTCAACCGCTTTCTTCGTGACGTGCAGTAAGCGGAAGCTCTCCCGTAGGGAATCGCCACTAGGACCCTCCACCCATTCCTCGTGACGTGCGGTAAGCGGAAGCTCTCCCGTAGGGAATCGCCACTAGGACCCCACCCTAACCCTCCCCTTGCCAAGGTCCGGGGACCGGAGGTGCTGTTCACCAGGATGGGGAGGATTAAATTTTATTTGAAAAAACTTGCAATAAAGTCCAAATTCTGTCTTACTAGATTTACTCCCTTATTGAGGATTAATTTCAATAAGCTGGATAAAATACCGGACCAATATAATTTTGTCAAGACCGTTGGCGGTCAAGTTATGGAAGGGAGTTGTAGCCAGGGAGAAACAGTGACTGGATTGACCGCTCATGTTTGATGAGTTAGGGAATCTTGCGCCTGGATGCCTGATGCCGGATGCCTAGTGTATCCCAGCTAAAAAAGCGATCGCGCCCACCCTAGCGACCCTACCGGACAAAGGGCCGAATTCTGACCAACCATTGACCATAAATTTGGGTAAGTCGTCATGCCATTTTATACCCAGGCTCAACTCAAAAGCGAACTGCGACGATTGGGCTGTCGCCTGACTCCCCAACGGGAAGCCATCCTCGGCGTCTTTCAAACCATTCCCCAAGGCAACCATCTAAGTGCCGAAGAACTCTACAGTGTGTTGGAGCGGCAGGGGGAGAAAATTAGCCTTTCCACAGTATATCGAACCCTGAATTTGATGGCGCGGATTGGAATTCTGCGGGAACTAGAGTTAGCCGAAGGACATAAACACTATGAACTGAACAAACCCTCACAACCGCACCATCATCTCGTTTGCGTTCAGTGCCATCAGACCATTGAATTTACCAGTGATTCAATTGCTAAAATTTGTAGCAAGCAAGCTGATGCGGCTCAATTTCAAATGTTGGACGCGCAACTGACCCTTCATGCGGTTTGCCTAGAAGCATTTGAGCAGGGATGGCCCTATTTACTCCCGGACGATTGGATTTGTCCGAAATCGGGGATGGCAGTTAATTCATCAGAATCGCTCCAGGATAGCGGAATGGGTTCGGCAGAGGATTTAGATGAATCGGACAAGAAACCGGGTTTCTAACCGTTACTGTATCTAAATTCTCGGAAAAAATGACCCGGGGAGTTCCTCGGCTAAATCTGCCCTCACCGCCCCGGAGGATCCCTAGAGGAAGTCATCAAATCTTGTTATTAGCAAAACCGAGTGATACGGATCGAGTGAAACCTCGTAAAATAAACTGGATTTAGCAAAAATGCGATCCGGGGTCAGTAGTCAAAGGTCAGTGGTCAGTTGTAACTGAAAGCTGGCAATTGACAACAGACCCTTGACAATGAAAACAGACAACCGACAAGTCGAAAGTTTAAGCCTATGCCCCGTCGCAACGACATCCAGAAAATCCTGATCATCGGCTCTGGTCCTATTGTGATCGGGCAAGCTTGCGAATTTGACTATTCAGGGACGCAAGCTTGTAAAGCGCTCCGAGAAGAAGGATATGAAGTGGTGCTGGTGAACTCCAACCCCGCCACGATCATGACGGACCCCGAAACCGCCGATCGCACCTATATCGAACCCCTGGTTCCGGACGTACTGGAAAAGGTGATCGCCAAAGAGCGACCGGATGCCCTTTTACCCACAATGGGCGGTCAAACTGCTCTGAACTTGGCCGTTACCTTATCGAAAAATGGTGTTTTAGACAAGTATGGCGTCGAGTTAATCGGTGCAAAACTAGAGGCGATCGAAAAAGCCGAAGACCGCTTACTGTTTAAAGAAGCAATGGCGCGGATTGGGGTCGCCACCTGTCCTTCTGGGATTGCTACAACCCTGGAAGAAGCCAGATCTGTGGGACAGCAAATTGGCAGCTATCCCTTAATTATTCGACCCGCCTATACCCTCGGGGGAACCGGCGGTGGCATCGCCTACAACCAAAAAGAATTTGAAATCATGGCGGCAGGCGGGATTGATGCCTCTCCTGTCTCTCAGATTCTGATTGAGCAGTCTCTGCTCGGTTGGAAGGAGTATGAGCTAGAAGTCATGCGAGATTTAGCAGATAACGTGGTGATTATCTGCTCGATTGAAAATATCGACCCGATGGGGGTTCACACCGGGGACTCGATTACTGTCGCACCGGCACAAACCCTGACGGATAAAGAATATCAACGCCTGCGGGATGCCTCGATCGCCATTATCCGCGAGATTGGGGTGGAAACCGGGGGATCGAATATTCAGTTTGCCATCAATCCGGTGAATGGGGATGTGATTGTGATTGAGATGAACCCTCGGGTTTCTCGGTCCTCGGCGTTGGCATCCAAAGCAACGGGATTTGCGATCGCCAAGTTTGCGGCTAAATTGGCGGTGGGTTATACCCTGGATGAAATTCCCAATGATATTACCCGCAAGACTCCGGCGAGTTTTGAACCCACCATTGACTATGTGGTGACGAAGATTCCTCGGTTTGCCTTTGAGAAGTTCTCGGGTTCGGAACCGACTCTGACGACTCAGATGAAGTCCGTGGGTGAAGCAATGGCGATCGGGCGGACCTTTAATGAATCGTTCCAAAAAGCCATGCGATCGATGGAAACGGGCCGTTCCGGTTGGGGATGCGATCGCCCAGAAATGCTCCCGAGTTTAGAACAAATTCGCGCCGGACTACGCACCCCCAATCCCGATCGCATTTTTACCGTTCGTCACGCCATGCTCATGGGGATGACGGTGGAGGAAATCTATGAACTCACCTGCATTGACCCCTGGTTCCTGGATAAATTCCAAGAACTCCTGGAAACGGAAAAATTCCTCAAGCGATCGCAGCTAGAGGACTTGACAAAAGAGGAAATGTATGCAATTAAGCGTCAAGGCTTCAGCGATCGCCAAATTGCCTTTGCTACCAAAACCGACGAAGACCAAGTACGGTCCTACCGCGTCGGCTTAGGGGTCAAGCCGGTGTACAAATTAGTCGATACCTGTGCGGCAGAATTTGAAGCCCTCACCCCGTATTACTATTCCACCTACGAAGAAGAATCAGAACAGACCGTTTCCAATAAACGCAAAGTGATGATTTTAGGCGGTGGCCCCAACCGGATTGGACAAGGGATTGAATTTGACTATTGCTGCTGTCATGCCTCTTATGCATTGCGGGATGAAGGCTGCGAGACCATTATGGTCAACTCCAACCCGGAAACCGTTTCCACCGATTACGACACCAGCGATCGCCTCTATTTTGAACCCCTCACCAAGGAAGATGTCCTCAACATCATCGAGGCGGAAAATCCAGAAGGGGTGATCATTCAGTTTGGCGGACAAACCCCCCTGAAGTTAGCGGTTCCCTTATATGAAGCCCTGATGGCGCAAGGGTCCGATCGCATCATCTCCTCAGAAGTCACCACCAAAATTTGGGGAACCTCCCCGGACTCGATCGACATTGCTGAAGATCGGGAACGGTTTGAGAAGATTCTCTGGGAATTGGATATCAAACAGCCGGCGAATGGGATTGCGCGCAGTTATGAAGATGCCTTGGCGATCGCCCAAAAAGTGGGATATCCCGTGGTGGTGCGTCCTTCCTACGTCCTCGGCGGACGGGCGATGGAAATCGTCTATTCCGATGCCGACTTGGAACGGTATATGAAGTTTGCCGTGGAAGTCGAACCCGATCGCCCCATCTTGATTGATAAATTCCTAGAGAATGCGATCGAAGTGGACGTAGATGCGCTTGCCGATGCCACGGGACAAGTGGTGATTGGCGGCATCATGGAACATATCGAACAAGCCGGAATTCACTCCGGTGACTCCGCCTGTTCGATTCCTTATATCTCCTTGAAACCAGCAGCCTTAGCCACCATTCGGGAATGGACGGTTAAATTGGCTAAAACCCTCAAGGTGATTGGGTTGATGAATATTCAGTATGCGGTGCAAGGGGAACAGGTTTATATCTTAGAAGCCAATCCCCGCGCCTCTCGGACTGTTCCCTTTGTCTCCAAGGCGATCGGGATTCCCTTGGCGAAAATGGCTTCCTTGATTATGTCCGGCAAAACCTTAGCATCTCTCAAGTTTACCGAAGAGAAGATTCCCGAACATATTGCGGTGAAAGAAGTAGTTCTACCGTTTAACAAATTCCCCGGTAGCGATACCCTGTTAGGTCCAGAAATGCGATCGACTGGGGAAGTCATGGGGATTGACACCGATTTTGGCAAGGCTTTTGCCAAAGCTGAATTAGGGGCTGGCGTCCGCTTGGCCCTTCAGGGCACGGTGTTTGTCTCGATGAACGATCGCGATAAACCCCTGGTAGTGCCGGTAATTCAGGAGTTCATGGATTTGGGCTTTAAGATTATTGCCACCGATGGCACCCGCAAGGTCCTCCAAGAACAGGGTCTGGAGAATGTGGAACTGGTGTTCAAGGTCCATGAAGGTCGTCCCCATGTCATTGACTGGATTAAAAATGACCAGATCCAGTTTATTATCAATACTCCGACGGGAGAAGAGTCCCAAACCGATGCCCGGATGATTCGCCGCATGGCTTTGGACTATCAACTCCCGATTATTACCACCATTGCCGGTGCCAAGGCAACGGTAGCCGCCATTCGCGCCCTCAAGGGTGAACCCCTAGAGGTGAAGTCGATTCAGGAGTATCTCAACTAATCCGTTAAACAGGCGATTGCATCGGGGTTGATCAATGACCCTCGGTGCAGTCTCCCGGATGGTTTTATGGGGGTAAGCGATCGCCCCTTTTTTTGGTCAAAACCCGCACATAAGCGAATCAGGACTGACACAGATGTCAAAAACCCACCCCCAGTGTAGAGGCGATTCTCGAATCGCCAGTCCTGCTAATGTGCAGGTTTTCGTGTAGAGGCGATTCGAGAATCGCCCCCCCACAGAGCAATTGTAGGGTGGGCAATGCC
>CAYUEH010000430.1:0-5168 GCA_964442465.1 uncultured Laspinema sp.
AAATTCCAGGATTGATGAGGAAATATCATGTACACAGGCACTCGCTTAATTGACCTGTTAGAGCAACAACATCAACAGCGATCGCAATCGGATTTGTTCAAAAAAGGCACTTTTACTTTGTCTTGGCGGGCAAAGGTCGGTTCCTTTCCCCATCCCGATTTGGAAACGATTGTTTCTGCTGGAGAACCTTGTGGAACTTGGAAACCCACCGGATCCCGACCGGAAGCTAAACGCAATGTTTCAGAAAATTGGCAGCAGTTGCAGCAGTTACCCCTTTATGGTTATCTTCCCGGTTCTGCCATTCGTGGATTGGTCCGCGCTTGGGCTCAAAAACGCCCAGATATTCGACCGCGAATGGTTGAATTGTTAGGAAAACAAGAGGATGATTCGATTAGCGCGGGGAAAATTGAATTCCTGGATGCTTGGCCCTTGGAACCGACTAAACTCACTCTGGATATTGTGAATCCTCAGCAAGAGTTTCAGGTGTTTCATGAGGGACAGGGAACGCCTCTGTCGTTCTATACCCTAGGGAATGGGGAAGAAGAAATTGACTTAGTAGTGGCAATTCGGGGGAAACAAAACCGCCATACTACTGCGGATGAGGTGGCAGAAGTCTGGGGATGGGTGGAACAGGCATTGACCTTGTATGGCGTGGGGAGTCGCACTGCTTCCGGATATGGGGCCATGTCTTCGGACTCGGTGCGATCGCCCCAAACAGACCCCGGCTGGTCCCGCAAAACTCTCTCATTCTCCCTGTACAGTCAAGGATGTTATGGGGTGAATCGGAAACAAGGTCATGAACAGTTGCGACCCTCCCATTGGCGCGGCTGGTTGCGATCGTGGATGTTACGGTTTTTCCTAGGGGTGATGTCTCGCAACGATGCGGAAATCACTGTGGGGGAGTTAATGGGGACTTTGGAATCGAACGATGATCATAAAAGTCGTCAGGGTCTTATCCGGTTGCAACTGGTTGAGAAAGAACCCTGGGGCGATCGCTCAAAAAATCAACCCAATTTCTACACCTGGAAAGGAGAACTTCATTTAGAGGCTCCAACAGAGTTGTTAAATGAGATTATCCTCCCCATTGTCAAATTTGCTGCCAGCGCTGGGGGTGTCGGACTCGGATGGCGCAGACCGTTACATATTTTTACCATGACCACGGGTCATGTCGCAGCCCGGGGGTGCCATCTGCTGTTGACCCATCTGGTGGAAAACCGAGAAACTGGCCGACTTTCCCCTAAACAGTTTGCCTTAGGCCCAAAACCCCAACCCTGGCGCAGTACCTACGATCGCTGGTCTGCCGCTGTCGAAAACCGTTGGAAAAGTCGGTGGGAGGGGGGTGCAAATCAAGATTTAGCGGGGGAAGTTTTTGCACCTCATACCTGCGCGGTTTATCTGCTTCCGGGACCTGATGCTGACCCGATTGATCGTCGGGATTTGGAATGGAGTGAAACCAAACCGGAAGAAACACGCGGCGATGGAATGCATTTGATTTATCAATCCAATACCAAACGGAAATATAAACGCAATCCTGAAATTGGAGGGGCCGCAGGCAGTGGTAAAGCCTACTGTTCTTGGGCCAGTATTAAGCGGGTGAATGTACCCAATCAACAAGAAGAAACAGACTGTCAGGAAATCGTTTGTTTGTTCATGGGAGGACAACAAGTCCGAGGAACCGGGGTGCGATCGCAATTTTTGCGCGATTTAAAACAATCCCAGGGTTCGGTTCATTTGTTTGGGGTAACTCCACCCGATGCGTAACTATTACGCTTGAGTTAAGCGACTGAAGAGACTTAGACAATTATCTAAGTCTCTTCCTAAAAATTTCCAATTACTTCATAGGAATTACTTCAATGGCAAGCATCATTTTATCCTTCGTCGGCAATCAAGACCCCGTTTCTGATAATACTGGGGAAGAAGGTTCAATTGTTACCCTGGTTCGGCATTTACTGCAAGAGCAAAAGGCGACGATTAAGCAAATTTTGTTACTCCATACCCAAGAAACCCAAGACCGGGCTGAATTAACTAAAGGTTGGCTAGAAGATGAACCGATCGCACTCCCGGGCGATTGTATTCAGTTGATTCCTGTCAGTCCGGCCCTCTCCCTGGACCCGGTGAACCTATTGTTAGCGGCAAATGAAGCGCGCAAAGGGATTGAACAGGGTCTTCAATATTTTAGCCCCGGCGACCAACTACAATTTAATGCCTCATCCGGTACTCCCGTGATGAAATCTGCCTGGAATGTATTGCAAGCTGCCGGATATGCACCCCATAGTCAAGTCTGGCAAATCCGTAACCCCAATGCCATGAAAGAGGGACAACAGCGAGTTTTTGCCACCAATGTCGATACCTTAAAACGGGAATTTGATATTAAGGTCATCAAACGACAAATTCAAGACTATAACTACAGTGGCGCACTGGTGACCCTCCAGGAAAGTAACTTTGAATTGGACATATTGGAAGGTTTACTCAATTACGCCCAATATCGAATTTCTTTCGATTTTAACCGGGCCAGTACCGTCCTAACTCCAATCGCTTCATTTATTGATTCTCAGTGGCATCAACAAATTTCGGGATTACGTCAAAAAAATCAACCGGCTTTACTGCGAGAAATTTACTGGCATGGATTAATTAAACTGAAAAATCAAAACTATTCAGAATTTTTAATTCTCGCTTCTGGATTTCAGGAGCGATTTGTCTGGATGCTAGTGACCCAAGAATTAGGTATTGCCACCGTACCCACCAATCACGATGTAGACATTACTAAATTCTGGAAAGCTCTTAAAATCCATGATTCTGGAAACCTGGACATTTACCTTAAAAATTATCAACTCAGAAAGGGGCGCCAATTAGTGGTTGATTACCAAAAATTGCCGAATCGGTTTTTGCTAAAAATTATGGTGGAATATTTTCCAAACTTCAAATCTTCATTTGATTTGCTTTCAGAACTCGATGAAACCTGTTCCGACCGGAACAATTTTGTTCACAATTTTGAAGGGGTTTCTAAAATTGACAACTTAGATAAAATCTTGGCAGTGATGCGAAAACTGCTCACCCAGGCTAACAATTACAGCAAAGAAAATCCGTTTGACCTTTTGAACGAAACCCTTAACGCTCACTTGGACCAATTGGTGAAACCCCTCACTTAGTGGATGAGATGGGCTTGTTGGGTCAATGCTAGTGGCGATCGCCTTCTACATCGCCTCTCAGAACTGACCCAACAGCCCCAATTTTTAAGATGGGTAAGGCCCACTCCAGCTTCACTGGAAAATTTTTAACGGTCACCATGCCTCAATTTAACTCCCTACATTCAATCTCACTAATTCGGCTCCAGGTATTGCACTCTACGTCCCTGCATCCCCGAGGGCGATCGCCCCCTGGTTATTCCCTTGACTTTCTCACCCTGTTGAATTAACCCATGATGCTAGGGCTAGAGTCCTGCCTGGTTCATGGTTCAGCCCTATTTGCAACCTTCAGCACTGGGCTTCTTCCAAAAACTTTAACAGCCGATTGGGGTTGTTAACGGGGAAATCGGAATCAATGCGGTCTCCTATACATTTCATCTATCAGGAGTTAAAACTCATGTATCTATCCGTTCGTGGAATTCTGATTCGCCATATTGCCGTTGCTTTCCTCAATGGCATGATTACCTTAGTCATCTTGCTGATTGCCCCATTGGGATTAGCGGCGGTGATTACCAATACCTTAATGGTTGTTATTGCCACCTTAGTCTCTTCAGCATTTATCGATGGGGTGGTGCGTTTTTTGAGGCCCGCTGAAGCCGAAATGTTGCGAAATGCTCAGGGTCAAAAACCCGCTTCGGTCATTCCCAACCACAATTATGACGAAATAGACCGACGGTCTTAATCTGCCCTCTACAATCTGTAGAGGCGATTCGCTTTCTCGCCTCTACAGATTGGATTCGGTCGTCAAAGATATCTCTTCCGGACTTACGCATCAACCCCATATCCTGTAGGGTTGATTCGCGAATCAACCCTACATTTAGCCTTTAAGGGATGTCCAAAAAATAAAATCCCCAAAAACCCCGCACCATTTCCTACGGAACGCTCCGCGAACAGGGTGCGGGTCAATTCCTATTATTTCGCTTGCCAAATTTATATGCAAACCCTGTATGTTTCTCAACAAGGTTGCTATGTTTGTTTAGACGGCGAACTCTTGCTCGTCAAACGGCGCGACCTCATCCTTCATCAAATTCAACTCCCCCTCCTAGAAATGATTCTAGTCTTTGGCAAATCTCAACTGACCACCCAAGCGATTAGAAGTTGTCTCTGGCGAAATATTCCCATTGCTTATCTATCGCGGATGGGATACTGTTATGGTCGGATTCTGCCCATTGAACGCGGGTATCGGCAACTGGCGCGGTATCAACAAGAATTGAGCTTGGTAGACCGTTTAATTGTGGCGCGGCGCATCGTCCAAGCTAAACTCAAAAACTCTCGGGTGATTTTGATGCGCCAACAACGACGGCAAAGTTCTGACGTGGTTGCTTTTGCCATTCAGAGTTTAGATTATTTGATGACCAAAGCGGGAAAAGCAGAACGAATTGACCAATTAATGGGGTATGAAGGGGCTGGGGCTGCCCAATATTTCTCCGCCTTTGGAGACTGTCTCAACTCCCAGGATTTTGTGTTCGCCGGTCGGTCCCGACGCCCTCCGGGGAATGCGGTCAATGCCATGTTGTCCTTTGGTTATCAAGTGCTTTGGAATCATCTGTTGACATTGATTGAACTGCAAGGACTTGACCCCTATTCCGGTTGTTTACATGAGGGCAGTTATCGTCATGCGGCTCTAGCTTCAGATTTAATCGAAGAATTTCGCGCCCCGATGATTGATTCGCTAGTTTTATATCTGGTAAATCGCAATATCATGGATGCGCGGGATGATTTTGTCTACAAAAATGGCGGCTGTTATCTGAATGAGTCCGGACGACCCAAATTTTTGAAAGCGTTCCTACAACGCATGGAAGAGACCATTACCGATGATTTTGGGGAAGTTCAACCGAAATGGGATTTGCTTCATCAACAAGTTAAGGAATACAAGCAGTTTGTTTATGAACCTATCAACGGATATTCCCCTTATCAGATTCGGTAAATTTTTGCCAAGGTCATGAATTTTGTTCCCCTTTTATCATAGAATGGGAATAGAGC
>CAYUEH010000431.1:0-1314 GCA_964442465.1 uncultured Laspinema sp.
CCCGTCCCCCTTAAGAAGGGGGAGGCCAGAGGAATAAATATTTAGTTCCTGGGGGCTTTAAAGAATTTTGCAAGAGGTCTATTGGAATCCCTCTTGTCCCCTCCCCTTGCCAAGGTCCGGGTTAGGGTGGGGTCCTCTTTCTTGTCCCCTCCCCTTGGCAAGGTCCGGGTTAGGGTGGGGTTCTCTTATCCAAACAATTCGGGAATTTGAAGGTTGATTTCTACTGAAGGTCGTTGGGCATGGGTATGTTCTCTTAATACACAAACTCCGGGCTTTTGTGAGTCACTATTACCCTCTTCAGAATTATCCGAATCTGTTTCAGCGAGGGTAATGCCAAAGTGGGTTTGAAATAAGGCTTCAGTTTGGGCAAATGCATCCTGGAGTTGTTCTTGGTCCCCGGGGTCGCGAAGGCCAAAATAAGGGAAATGATGGATGAATTGACCAAATAACATTTGACAATCTTGGGCATATTTGCTGGTATCTAAAATATGTTGATGCCAGACGCGATCGATTTCTCGATTAGGGGCGATCGCTAAATGGGGATAAAGATACAGTAAGCACAGAAACATCAAGTACCGGCTTAAAGCACGATTGACTTGGGGGTAAGTTAATCCTTCGCCGGTTTCTGGGTGCATCAATTTATAGGCGATTGGGCCGAGGTCGAGTTGTTGAAGTTTGCTGATAAATGACATGACTCAGAATAATGTGGATTTCCTAAAAAACGCTTATCCAAAGCATCAATTGGGAGGGCAAACGGAGTCAATCTCCCAGAATCGTCATGAAAATTGCTTAAAAAGCCTTATAATTTAAGAGTTCAGCATTTGGGACCCCGAAAATTAATCGGGGACATCCCAGATGAATGGACCAGCAAGTTGGCAGCATTCACGGCAGGGTCAAGATAGTTCAGGGCGTGTTTGTTCCGGTAGTCGTTGTGGTTACGTCGGAGTACCGGATGATATTTTTGCATTCAGCCCCAACTCTCTAACGAACAAATGTTTCAGATTGAGGGTTAATGGGATGGAGAACGGGGGATGATTGGGAGGAGAAAATGCCGCAAAGAAAGAATCTAACTTGGGGAGAAATTCCCCAGCAACGAGTGAGAAGATTGTTAGAAGTATTACTCTCTAGTCGGAATGATTCACCGGAAATTCTCCAGATAGAATGGCAAAAAAGTCAGGCCGATCGCCATCGGTTATGGGTGAGTTACACGACGAAAGCCAATCTCGCTAAGTTAATGACGGGAATGCCCTATCCGAGTGAAAAAAAGAAGGCGGAAATTCAAGATGCGATCGCCCATTTAGAGGAGTTGCAAAT
>CAYUEH010000431.1:1414-5167 GCA_964442465.1 uncultured Laspinema sp.
GCTGAAGTAGAACAGCAGGGCAATCAAAAAGTTGTGCGATGGAAAATCAAGTTTTCTGGGGATTTGGCGAGTTTAACCCCAGAAAAAATCCACCAAATTCAAACAGTCGTTCGAGAAATCACTGGAGACGATCAGCAAACGATTATGAAGATGACGGAAGGCTCAATTATCATCGAATTTGCCGGAAGTGAAGCGGGATTTGAGCAACTATTAGAGTTGTTTAATCGCGGGGAGTTGACAGAAATTGCGGGGTTAGCGGTGGAGTCGGTGGAACTGGCGGGGGAACCTGTCCAGTTAAGTCAATGGCAGGTCGATAGTTTGCCGGTGGGTTGGCAGGCGATCGGTTCTTTATTAAGTTCCACCCAAATGCAGTTAGCCTTTGGCTGGCGATCGGCTTGGGAACCGGAAATCATCGGGGGACAATTGATTAACATTGCCGGAATTGACCTCGTATTCATCATGGCTTTAGCCCAGGAAGCGGAGGAAAAAACCCGGATTTCTGTGCAAGTCCACCCCACCCCAGGGTCTACTCATTTGCCGGGAAGTTTAGAATTAATGCTCCTAGATGAAGAAAATAGACCGATTTTGACTACAGCGATCGCCAAGGATACGAGTGGTTTTTTACAATTAGATTTTAGAGGGCATTCTGGCGAATCGTTTACGGTCCAAATTGCTTTAGACTCTAATCAAATTAGCAAATTTTTTCTGATTTAATTGTTTTATAAATGATTCACCAGATAGCGAATGTCAAAGTTAGTTATACTGATGTTACAAGAGGGCGATTTCCAACAAGGATTCCGGGCTTTGTTGCAAATTCGGGGTGATGACCCGCCCACGGAAACACAGATTCAAATTCCCGGCATTCTTCCCCCAGCCCCAGAAATCCCGGAATTACTCAATCGATGGCGGGCTAACTTTCAAGGCGTCAAAACATCAAGACTAGAAGCGATTTCTAGTCAAGTGGTCTCTCCGGATCCAGAAGTAGCGGAAGAATTAGCCAGTCGCTTGAATGAATGGCTCAATTCCGGGGATAAACAATGGCGAAATATCCGGGATTTATTGTTGCAAAATACCCACGAACAGACTCGGATTTTACTGGAAACTGAGGATATTCATTTACGGCGAATTCCTTGGCATACTTGGGATTTATTTGCCCAGGGAAATTATAAGAAAACCGATATTGCCTTAAGTCCCCGCAGCTATCAGCGACCGAATCGGGAGATTTTCTCCAGTAAAACGATTAAAATTCTGGCGGTGTTGGGTTATGCGACTCATTTGCAACTAGACCTTGATCGACAAGTTTTAGAAGGGTTGGGCGATCGCCAAGGGGAAATTACCATTCTGCAACAACCCACCCCCGAACAACTCCGGCAATGCTTGCGCCAACAATCCTGGCATATTTTCTTTTTTGCCGGACATTCCCAAAGTGATGAACAGGGAACAATTGGCCGATTTAAACTCAATCAAACCGAATGGATGGCGATTGCGGATTTAAAAAATGCCTTAGATATTGCGATTAATGAAAACGGGCTACAACTGGCAATTTTCAACTCCTGCGATGGCTTGGGGTTAGCCAATCAACTCACCCAATTGCACTTACCCCAAAGCATTGTCATGCGCGAACCCGTCCCGGATGAAGTCGCCACCAAATTTTTACAAGAATTTCTCTGGGCTTTTGCCAATGATGAATCATTTTATGCCTCAGTCCGTTATGCCAGGGGAGTCTTGGAAGATGCCTTTCATCCGCAATATCCAGGGGTGAGTTGGTTGCCGGTGATTTCTCAAAATCCCTCGGGATTTTCTCCGACTTGGCAGCAGTGGTTAAATTCCGGGGTTTCCTTAGATGTATTTCCCGAAGTTTATCCAAAAGTTGCGGTTAATTATCTCAGCAATTATCCCAGTAATGAGAGGCCGATTGAGGCTGAAATAATTCCGCCAAAAACTGCCATTAAATTTGGGATTTATTTATCAGCTATTAGTACATTATCCCTGTTGTCCAGTTACGTTTGGGTCAACAGTCAACCTTGGATAGCATCCTTTGGTGAACGGGGGTGGATTATTGAACTGGCGCAAAGTATGATTTTAATTGTGGGGATTATTTATCTGATTGCCAGTAAGTTTTCTCAAGAGACGAGAGAGTTTTTTTCCTTTCGCCAGACCCTGCCAGACCCCCTAGGAATTTTTAGTTTATTTCGGGTCTTTATTGCGCTCTTTTCCTTGGCGGTTGCTGGGTTATTATTGGAACATCATTTATGGACGGGACCCAATACACTTTACGGAAAATATCAGTTAGAGTTTCCCACAACTGATATTTTTTCAAGCTATCATTTGCCTTACTTGTTATATTTGCCCTATTCAACGATTAATTTTGGTTTAGCAGTCTGGATATTTGCTGGGGCGGGTTATGCGGCGATTAAGGACTTGCTGCTTTTGCGATCGCAAAGCCTCAATATTAAATATCAGATTGAATCCCTGGGCAAAAGTTTAATGAAAAATGAGGCAATGGGGGAGCATATTATTGAAATATTCCAAAAATATTGCTATGATTTAATTTATTTGATTAAGCGGTACACTTCCTTGTTCTCGGGGTTAGCCACGGTGGTTTTATTTCAAACCAGCATCCATAAATTTTATACGGGGCAAAATATCTTATCTGAAGCCGCGAAAGCCTGGTTTTGGATTGGGGTGATTGTGGTGGCGATCGTTTTAATGATTATTTTTTGGGGATTTTACCATTATGAAACGGTTTTCCAAGAAACCTCTCATGGATTGTCCAAATTTAAAGTCAATTATCAAGAGTTTGAAACTCAGCATAATTCCTGGAATGTTGTCAAAAGGATTTGCCGCGCCAATCTCAGCATTTATCTAGGGTTATTCATGTTTTTCCTATCTCTGATGTTCGTGTTTTTGCCCAAAAATTAAACATTGAATGATAATCAACCGATGGTAAAAATTATCCGACGAACTGTCACCCCGGATGAAGCGGAGTTACTGGTGAAAGAAATCCAGGGCACTCCTTATATTGTCGGGTATTCCCGCCAAGAATGGTTGCAAGCGGAGAATATCCGCATTGCTGAAGATGACAATGGACATCTGATGGGGGTGAGTTTAAATAGTGATTTTGGTCAAAATTGGACGAAAATCGCTGTTTTATATGTCCGGGAAGAATATCGCAGACAAGGGGTGGGGAAAGGGTTATTTTATGCGGCTATTGAAGAGGCGATCGCCCGCCAGAGAAATGTTTATACCATTAGTGCCAACCCAGTCGTGATTCAAATGATTCATGATTTGGGGTTTGCCACTTTTCCCAGTTTGTTCTCATTTCCCGAAAATCTGCAAAACCACAGAGCAAGCATTTACCGGCATACCCTAAAATGGTTGGCTAATTTCTATCGGATTCAGGAAATTATTAGAAAGCATTATGTTTTTAAGTTGAAAGAAGATTTTGTTTATGCGATTCGCTTGGTGTGAATTGTCATTGGTCATTGGTCATTGGTCATTGGTTATTGGTCATTGGTCATTTGTTATTGGTCATTTGTTATTGGTCATTTGTTATTGGTCATTTGTTATTGGTCATTAATCCCAGGACTTACGCAAATTTTCCCAGAGGAACCTAAATCTGTAGAGGCGATTCGCGAATCGCCTCTACATTTAGGGTTCATGCGTAAGTCTTGAATCCAAATGACAAATGACAAATGACCAATGACAAATGACAAATGACAAATGACAAATGACAAATGACAAATGACAAAT
>CAYUEH010000432.1:0-5148 GCA_964442465.1 uncultured Laspinema sp.
AAAAGTTAGCAAAATAAGGTCACGACATATTTGGGAGATTTAGAAAATGTTGACCTTTCAAAGGTTTACAATTAAGACCGGGCTAAAACCATACCAAGTCCGGGAAAAGTTAATGGGAATTGTGGCACCTACCTATCGGATAGGTGAGAAAATTCCCACTCCACTCTATCGAGGAAAAATTAATAAAGACTCTTTTAAAATTGCCAAAATCATCTACTATAACCGTTCCGATCGCTATCGTGACTCTTTTCTCCCGGTACTTGAAGGTCAAATTAGAGAACATGACAGCGGGAGTCACATCGACATCCAAGTTAAAATTACTCCAGGGGTTCTCGTTTTCCTGGCAATCTGGCTGATGACTGCGGGAAGAGCAGCTTGGGTATCTTTGATGATGCTTCAGAACGAATCTTCGGCGGCATTTTTAAGCCCCCTTAGTATCTTCTTATTCGGTTTAGCTATCCCGATAGTTACTTTTTTGACCCTAGCTAACCAGTCTAAAAATTTCTTAATTAATTTTCTGAAAGACTGATTAACGAGCCAGTCATGAGTTAGGCAAATTAGAGGCATTTAAACTCAGATAGAGTTGCCTAGACTTGAACTTTTTCGACTCGTTGCTTTTGCGCAATGTAATGGGACATTCCTGAAAATCAATCTGCATCAAATTTTTACAAACATGAGTATTCTTGTCTTCGGTAGTATCAATCTGGATTTAGTCACCCGCACCCAGCGCCTGCCGAAACCCGGTGAAACCTTGGCGGGAATTAGATTTTTTACCGCATCCGGTGGCAAGGGTGCAAATCAAGCGGTTGCGGCGGCGAAATTGGGCATGATAACCTGGATGATTGGACGGGTGGGGGGGGATAGGTTTGGAGAGGAACTGTTGGCGAGTTTGCAACAGTCCGGGGTGAAGTGCGATCGCATCTTCATCGATGAAAACACGACGTCTGGAATAGCCACGATCGCCGTGGAGGAGACGGGAGAAAATACCATTATAATTGTCCCCGGTGCCAACGATCTCGTTAATGAGTTAGACTGCGATCGCCTCACGGATTTATTACCCGATGCCGCAGCCTTATTATTACAATTAGAAATTCCCCTCCCCGCAGTTTTGGCAGCGGCTAAACAAGCACAGAATGCCGGAGTTCCCGTTATTTTAGACCCTGCCCCTGCCCGAGAACTGCCCCTGGAATTGTATTCTTTAATTGATATGATTACCCCCAATGAAACCGAACTGAGTTTCCTCACTGGAATTGCCGTGAGAGATGTCGAAACCGCCCGGGAAGCCATCACCGAATTGCAAAACCGGGGAGTTAGAACAGCGATCGCCAAGTTAGGTGCAAAAGGTGTGTTTTGTGCCAGGGGAGAGGAGCAGTTTTTTGTCCCCGCCTTTGAAGTGGAAGCGGTGGATACCGTAGCGGCAGGAGATGCCTTTAATGGGGCATTAGCCGTGGCGATCGCCCAGGGATTGCCCTTGCCCGAGGCGGTAAAATGGGGGGCCGCCGCCGGTGCCTTGGCGGTGACGAAACCCGGTGCTCAATCCGCCTTACCCAGTCGCCTCACCTTCGAGGAATTTCTCCGGGAGGGGACAATCAAGACTTGATGGGTTGATCCACCGGCTGAGTCGTGGCGATCGCCGCAATCCCATAGACCGAAATCCCCTCTTTAGACAGGGTTGTGATGGCTTCTTGACAAGTTGCCCCGGTGGTATAAATGTCATCGAGCAAAATCACCCCCTGTTTCGGCTTGCTGCGGCGCAACCCGGCCCCCACCCGCATCGCATTGGCGAGGGTTTCCTTGCGTTGTGCCGGGGTTAATTGATATAACGCCTCCGTCTCTCGCACTCGTTCTAAACCCCGAGGTTCTAAAGGGTATCCCGTCAGTTCACAAAAGCTTTTTGCCAGCAATTCCGCCTGATTAAATCCTCGTTTTCGTTGCTTGGCGGCATACATGGGAATGGGAACCACCGTGAGTCCCTGAGCTTTTGCCAGGGGAGACTGTAACCAAGTTTCAGCCAGGGCGTACCCCAGGGGTTGAGCGAGTTCCGGGCAGTTTTGGTACTTCATCACGGCGATCGCCCGTTTCATCACCCCCCCATAGCGACCCCAAATCAACACCGGAGGGGTTTCTTGTAATAACCGTTGCTTCACCGAGAATTTTTGGCGCTGTAACTGACGATCGCAACCCGGACAAAGCAGCGGTTTTCCCGGGCGATCGCACAAAGGACAATTGGGCTTTAAAAACAAATTCACCCACCCTTTCACCCATGCCGACCAATTTCCCATCATCTGCAAACTTCCCTTGCCTGTACTAACTTTTCATCTTAGCCCCCCACCTCCACCTTGACCAGGTTTTTTCAATTCATGCAACAAAAGGGAGCCACCCAGACTATGATAGAGAATGTCCGAATGATTGCTTGATTGTGGATCACCTTTACTGGCTTGACCAAATTCACCCCTCACAACGGTATTTAGTGGGGGAAAATCCATTTTATTTAAGTCAGATGGCGCAACAGGGCTATCCTGTGCTGCCCGGATTTGTGTTGGCAGCCCCTGCTTTGCGAGAATTTTTAGAAACCTATCCTTGGGAAGAACCCCTGTTTGCCGAACTCCTGAGTTCGTCGGTGCATCTGAATGTAGATGATACCCGCCAGCTAAAGGCGATCGCCGAACATATCCGGGAACAAATGATGGCGGCAGAGTTATCCCAGCAGTGGATCAATGACTTGGCGATCGCCGCTGAAAAACTCAGTTCCCCAGGGTTAATCCTGTCCCCGAGTGTCACCCTCCCCAAAAATACCCCTAGTCCGGTCAAATTTTCGGGGTTAGTGGAAAGCTATGTTTGCATCAGCGATCCCGAGGAAATTGCCCTAGGGGTACTGCAAACTTGGGCGGAGTTATTTAGGGCCAGAAGTTTATTATATTGGCAGCGATCGCAAATTGAATTGCGTTCACTGAATCTGGCAGTTTTGGTGCAACCCCTACAGAGTGCCATTACCTCCGGAACCCTCACCTATACCCAAGCGCGCTGTGAAATTCAAGCCACCTGGGGATTGCCTCTGTCGATTAAACTGGGACAAGCGATTCCCGATTCCTATCAAATCCACTTTGACAGTGGGGATGCGATCGCCCAAAGTCTGGGAAACAAACATCTCGGTTACGATTTGAGATGGAACTCCACCTCACCGGAGGAGTTAACCCCAGAAACCAGCTTGCTGAACCCCTACAGTTGTCTTCAACCCTATTTGGTGAGTGACGAAGAACAACAGAAATTTTCCCTCCAACCCCGGGAACTGGAAATATTGGGGGCGATCGCCCGCAACCTCGGCAGTCACTTAAACCGCCAGTTCACCCTAGAATGGACCCTTGTAAAAGCCATAGAACAGTCCCCGGAACAGATCTATATCACCGGAGTGGAAGTGGGAAATCCCCTTCCCTCATTGGAAATGACAGCCCCTGTAAACCCGCCATCTTCCCCCAAATCGGTTCCGGTAACGGCAATTGAGGGAGAAGAAATGCCACAGATTATCCTCGGAACTGGGGCCGCCAAAGGAGTCGCTGTCGGATTAGTATATTGCATCACCTCCCCCACGGAAGTCTTGGAACATATTCCCCCAGGACGGATCTTGATTGCCAAAGAAATAGCCCCCCATTGGCTGCATATTGTCCGACAAGCTGCGGCAGTCGTCACCGAATCCGGGGGAATGACCAGTCATGCGGCGATTCTCGCCCGAGAATTTGGCATTCCTGCGGTGGTGGGGGCTGCCGGAGTCCTGCAAGCGATCGCCACCGCCACGGAAATATGTGTGAATGGGGATACCGGAGAAATCTTTATACTCTCTACCGGAACCGTCCAACCCAGTCCTGTGCGATCGCCGGAACCTGTTGCCTCTGCTGTTTCAGAACCTCATCCCATGCCATTACCCGAGTCTGACCCTGTAACTGCTTCCTTCTCTCAACCCTTTCCCACCGCTACACAGTTGTTCGTGAACCTATCTCATCCGAGTTCCTTAGACCGAATTGCGGATGCCTACTTAGATGGGGTGGGGTTATTGCGATCGGAAATGATGGCCCTGGAAATTTTCCAATCGGAAGACCCTTACCAATGGTGCGATCGGCACAAAAACCAGGAATTTATCCACCGAATTTCCGAACCCTTAAAGCGCGTTGCCGAATTTTTCTTTCCCCGTCCGGTCTTTTATCGGTCCTTAGATTTGCGCGGGTACGATTTGCCAGGAGTGCGATCGCCCGGACAAACCAGCATCAACCTCAATCGCAGCGCCCAAACCTTGGGAGTACATGGCGCATTTAGCTACCTCCTCGACCCAGCATTATTTGATTTAGAACTAGAAACCTTAGCCAAATTACAACAGGAGGGGTTAACCAATCTGCGGTTAATCATTCCCTTTGTGCGAACCGTGGAAGAATTTATATTTTGCCGGAATAGGGTGCAACAATTCAAACTCGACCGCGTTCGGGATTTCCAACTCTGGATCATGGCGGAAGTACCTTCTGCCTTATTTTTAATCCCCGATTATGTGCAAGCGGGAGTCCAGGGAATTTCCATCGGCACCAATGATTTAACCCAGTTAATCCTCGCCGCAGACCGAGAAAATCAGCAAATGTCCCAGGTATTTGACCCCCGTCATCCGGCGGTCATGAGGGCAATTCATCAACTGATTCAACAGGCAAAAGCAGCGGGAGTTCCTTGTGCGATTTGTGGCGGCGCACCCACCCATTATACAGAAACTATTGATACGTTAGTGCGCTGGGGAATTGATGGAATTTCCGTCGAACCCGAGGCGATCGTCCGTACTCATCAGGCGATCGCCCGGTCCGAACAGCGCATCCTGTTAGAGACTGCCCGTCGTGACTCCGGGGACTGTCCGTTTTAACCTTTATATCAAGTCCGATTGATTAACCTAAAAAACCATTTCTTCCTCTTGCTCCCCCTTCCCTCGCAGGGAAGGGGGTTGGGGGGTTAGGTCAATCTGGGTAATCAAGCAACCATGATATTATTAACCCTCCGAATCCGTTGCTGGAGACTCCACTGGGGCGACTGGACTCCAACCACTTTTCCGCTGACTATTGCGGTGCATCAGCGCCAAAGTCAATTGTTTAAATAACCAGTATAAAACCGTAATCACCACAA
>CAYUEH010000433.1:0-5141 GCA_964442465.1 uncultured Laspinema sp.
ATCAACCTAACTTCGTGTCGCCTCCAGGGGAAACTTTACTGGAGATGTTGCAGGAACGCGCGATCGCAGTCGAAGAATTAGCCGTGAAAATGGGGATTTCTGAAATGACGATCGCCTCTCTAATCAGGGGCAACACTCCCATTACCCCAGAAATTGCCCTCCAGTTAGAGCAATTTTTAGGCATACCGGCTGATTTTTGGAAGAATCGAGAACGCCATTATCGAGAGTATTTAGCCCGATCGCAATCCCAACCAATCCCTGAATAAACTTCGCCTCCTGCGCCGGTGTCCCTCCAAATTTCAACTCCCCAAAATACTTAAACTGCCTTGATCCCCATTTAACTCAACCTTTACTCCTACCGGCAAGGCAGCATTTTCGCCATCATGTCCGAAGGGTAAATCTGAAACAATGGGAATGTTTAAATCTACCAGGCGATCGCGCAAGACTTCGCTAACAGTAAAACTGGACTTACTGGCTACGGTATCACATTGGCTAAATCTGCCTAAGGCAATTCCCTTTACTCCAGTGAATGCACCCATCATCCGCCATTGGGTGAGCATCCGATCGATGCGATAGGGGGCTTCTCCTACATCCTCAAAGGCTAAAATGGCTCCCTCTAACATCGGTTGCGCGGGAGTGCCCAATAGGTGAGTGGCAACGGTGAGATTGGCGGGGAGTAAATGTCCGGTGGCGGTGCCATTTCCCCATCCGTTGCCTTGGAGGGGGGGGATTGTCTTGCCTTCGACTAAATCAAATAACCGGGAAAGGGTCCAATCCGGTTCAGCGGCGATCGTCGTCAGGAGGGGTCCATGCACTCCGACGATGCCGGTTTTACTTAGACTCCATAACAAACTGGTAATGTCGGAAAATCCGATTACCCATTTGGGCGGGGTGGTTTCTGGGGTCCAGGTCCAATCTTCTAAAAGTCTGGCCCCCCCATATCCGCCTCGGACGCAGAGAATGGCGCGACAGTCTGGATCCTGCCATGCCGTTGCCAGTTGTTGACGCCGATCGCGATCGGTCCCCGCCAAATATCCCCAACTGTTGTCATAACCGGCAGTTAGTTCCACACGATACCCGCGCGATCGCCAAATCTCTAGCCCCTTCTGAAATGCCGAGAGCTCTCGCAGACCCCCACTGGGGGCAACGGCGCGCAACAAATCCCCCGGTTTTAATGCCGGTGGCACAATGCGATTCAAATTTAACCCCGCGATTTCCGATGCCATTGTGCGCTTCCTACTCCCTTATTTATTGAGAATTTATCACCCCGAATGGGTGTGATTTCCAAGTTGCCCTAAACGAGGAAATCCGCCAAACTTTACACCCCAAAAAATATCATATACCCTGTGTTTTAATTCTCCACCGTTTGAGAATTGGGCTTAAGCCTTCCGGGAATTAACCCCTCAGACTGTCCTTGTCAAATCAAGTATCATATCCAGGTCCACCCATTCCGAATCCGAGGCAAACTAGGGAATATCTTCTGGATAAGTTTCGGTTGATGGAGACCAATTTTGTAACGAGGAACGGGATTCAGAATGACTACCGGGACGGAGGCGATTGAGTTGGGACAAAGCCCACTGTGCCGCTTCTCGGACCTCGGGATCGGAATCTTCTGAAGCATGGCGCAGGAGTTGACTGGTTTGGGAGACTAAATCATAGATGCGGGTTAAATCCCGGATGGCATTTTTACGCACTTCCGGATTGCTATCTTGCAGGGAAAGAACCAAAGCGCGATTCATCGGTTGCATGGTCCGATTTCCGATTTCTGCCAGGGATGCCAAAATTAAACTGCGCTGGCGAGAATCGGAATCCATTAATAAAGTGACCAAGGGTTGCATCGCCCGAGAATCACCCTTTTGCCCGAGTTCCCAAATCGCTTTGCGTCGTTGAGTCGGGACTCGACTTTGCAAATCTTCAATTAAGGTTTCGATCGCATCAATTTTGGCAAGCTGAGGGGGTTCACTCCGGACTAACCCGGTTTCGGAAGGAGGGGGGGGAGTTGCTGCCGATGGCGGGAGTTTGGGGGAGGGGTCGATCGCCCTATCGTTGTAGCCATTCCGGTGATGGGGTGACAGGGGGCCTTCTTGAACTGAATCCCTCTTCTCTAAAATCGGGGATTCCAACTCGGATTTAGGAGCAGGTTCTGAAAACTGATCCGGTGGCTCCTTGAAACCTTCAGGAGTTTCGGGTATTTCCCCCTCATCCTCATCGTCAACTTGTTCACCGGAATGGGTGAGCAAATAAAAGCCCCCTGCAAAGATTCCAGCAAAGGCAAGAGTCCCGAAACTCAGAATTAACAGCCAGATTAGGTCTTTACGAGCAAAACGATTTCTGGGAGCGCGTTGAGTTCGGGGGGCGGGATCGGGTTCATTTTGGGCCAGTTCCAGGGGTTTCTGGGTTGCCCTCATCGGGAACTCCGGATTGGGGGATAGTTTCCCAGAGGGGGTCGGGGTCCTCTGAACTGGGGCGAGATCGCGAAACGAGGGCAGATCTCCGGGGACTGGAGCCGGTGGAATCTGGCCCAGGGAGAGAGTTTGGGATGTCACCGGGGCTGGGATTTGATGACTCAAACTCCCAGGTTCCGCACCGGGAAAAATGCCCAGGCCGGTTAAAGTAGTAATCAGTAATAAAACGGGATGGTAGGCGATCATAATTAGGGGTACAGATCCAACCAGTTGATCCAAAGAAAGCATGACACTAAGCTAACTTGCTTTCTGTTCCCAACGCGATGCGCTAAGAAGACAATCCCTTGAATAGCACACCGGAATGATCGCAATCTTCAGCTACCAGGATTCCGCGAGAATCAGTCAACCTGGGATAGCTTAACCTTCTGAATCTGAAACTCGAAGTTGAATGGGAATTTCAACCGGGTGACTTTCCGACCCTTTCAAAACGGGGATCTGTTCCGGTGAGGGATTTTCGCCACTGGGGATGTAGCGAGTGGATGCACGGGATGTTCTGAGTTTCGCGCTCAAAGTTGCGATCGCACCGGGGGGGAGTTGTTCGCGCTGATTAATCAGGTAGATGCTAATCAGAGTGAGGATAACACCACTCCACTGTAACCCAGAGAGGGTTTCGGATAAAAATAGATTGCCGAACAGGATAGCAAACACTGGGGTCATAAAGGTTAGGGAACTCAGACTGGTGAGATTTCCCGTGGAAGCAAAGTAGAAAAATAGACCATAGGCGATCGCCGAGCCAAAAACCGTAGAGTAAGCCAATGCCATCCAGCCATTCCCGTCTAAATGCACCCACTGCTCAGATTCCGTGAGTCCCGAGAGCATCCACAAGGGCAAGCCCCCAATAATCATGTGCCAGCCTGTTGCTACAACGGGGTCAGCATAGCGACAGACAAATCGGACCATAATTGTCCCCCCTGCCATAGACAGGGCGGCCAAGAGCATTAACCATTCGCCATTCTGAAATAACCCGGAAAGTTGCAGGGTAGGCATCGTGAAGGACCCGTTCACCCAACTCCAAATCCAGGCATCGGGTAAACCAATCAGACTAATCCCCAGAATACCCAGTCCTAATCCCAAAAAACCCCATCCGCCAATGATTTCTCCAAACAGCCATGCACTCAACAGGGCCACGGCTAGGGGTTGGGAGTCGATCATCACCGAACCCAAACCGGCACCGGTTTTGACTAATCCTTCGGCGAGAAACCCTTGAAACAGAAAGCCATCAACAGCAGCAAACAGGGAAATCCATAACCAGGCTTGCCATCCCCGGGGTTGAGGACGTCCGGCGATCGCCGCGACAGCCAACACCAACAGTCCCGCTGGAACTAACCGCACCCCCGCCATAAATAGGGGTGTGGTACTGGTGAGGGTCCCTTTCATGGCGACCATTGCCGTACCCCAGAGGAAAAAGGGCGCAATCATTAATAGGGGCGTGAATGAGAATTTAGATTCGGTTAATTTGAGTTCCATAAGCCTTTATATTGAGATGCCGTTCTTGCTCAGGCGATCGCTGTATCCCGTGAAAAAATTACTTTTATATCCGGATTGTAGCAAATTATGTAGTTTTGTTACAAACTTGCAACAAAACCAGCCCCCAGTTCCAGGAGCAAAGCACAACGAGTCAGACCCCGGTGGATGCATAAATCCAGTAAAATGTCAATCTAAAATGAGGAACTCAAAGATAAGGCAAACTATAAATTGAAGTGCCAAGACGACACAGAACAACGGAACAGGCTGACTAAGCACAGGCATCCTTAATTCTGACCGGACTCCCTTTGGCAGTTTATTTTCCCGCTCAACTGATTTATCTTGCTTCGTGCTACTGAACTATGATTTGGCCTTTTCGGAAATTTCGGAAAAAAATTGCTCGTATTGAAATTAACGGTGCCATTACCGGGACAACCCGTAAAACTGTACTGGCCGCCCTCAAAACCATAGAAGAGAGAAAATTTCCCGCCTTACTCTTACGGATTGATAGTCCTGGAGGGACCGTCGGGGACTCCCAGGAAATTTATAAAGCCCTGAAACGACTGAGCCAAACCGTAAAAATTGTCGCTAGTTTTGGGAATATTTCCGCATCCGGTGGGGTTTACATCGGCATGGGTGCGCCCCATATCGTCGCCAATCCGGGGACGATTACAGGAAGCATCGGGGTGATTCTCCGGGGAAATAACCTCGAACGACTCCTCGAAAAAGTCGGCGTTTCCTTCCAAGTGATTAAATCCGGACCTTACAAAGACATTTTGAGTTTTGACCGGGAACTGACGCCACCGGAACAAGAAATCCTGCAACAGATGATCGACATCAGTTATCTCCAGTTCGTCCAAACTATTGCCGATGAGCGCAACCTGAGTGTAGAACAGGTGAAAAGTTTTGCCGATGGGCGGATTTTTACCGGAGAACAAGCGGTGGAATTGGGAGTCGTAGACCGATTAGGGACCGAGGAAGATGCGCGAATCTGGGCGGCAGAACTCGCGGGTCTTGACCCTAAAAAAACCGAGTGTTACACCTTGGAAGACCGCAAACCGCTCTTAAATCGGTTGTTGTCAAGCACCCTGGGTTCGACGGGTGTCTTTGCTGCGATCGATTGGTGTGAATTTGAGCTCTCTCATAATGGACAGCCCCTTTGGTTGTATCGACCATAAGGGGTCCTTTGTCATTTGTCCTTTGTCATTTGTC
>CAYUEH010000434.1:0-5126 GCA_964442465.1 uncultured Laspinema sp.
ATTCGGATTACCCGTCATTGGCGAAACCCTGAGCTTTTTGCGCGATGCCGACTTCAACGACAAGCGCAACCAAAAATACGGGTTAGTCTACAAAACCAACATTTTCGGACAACGCACTGTGATGATGAGTGGTGCTGAAGCGAATCGCTTTCTATTCACCCATGACAATAGCTATTTTAGCGCCACTTGGCCTTATAGTACCCGCACCTTACTCGGTCCCCAATCCCTCGCCACTCAAAGCGGCAACGAACATACCAGTAGAAGGCGCTTGATGGTCCAGGCATTTCTTCCCAAGGCGATCGCCGGATACCTTCCTGGCATGGAACAACTCACCCATCGCTATCTCAAACAATGGGAAACCCTCGGAGAAATGACCTGGTATCCCGAACTCAGAACCTATATGTTTGACATTGCCAGCACCTTATTAATTGGCACAGAAACCGGGTCCGAAACCGCCTATCTCAGCCAAATTTTTAAAACCTGGTGTGAAGGATTATTTTCGATTCCCATTAATCTCCCTTGGACCCCATTTGGAAAAGCCCTGCGTTGCCGAACCTTGCTGCTGGAAAAAATCGAAGAAATTGTAGAGCGCCGTCAGCAAGAAAATGACTCCAAAACTGATGCGTTAGGCTTACTTTTAGCCGCCAAAGATGAAGAGGGAAATGGATTAACCCTAGATGAACTCAAAGACCAAGTATTGCTCCTCCTCTTTGCCGGTCATGAAACCCTAACCTCCTCCCTTTCTTCCTTCTGTCTCTTGCTGGCACAACATCCCCAAGTCATCACCAAACTGCGCGAGGAACAGCAAAAAGTCGGATTTAACGGGTCTCTCACGATGGAAATGCTCAAAGAAATGACCTACTTAGAACAGGTTATCAAAGAAGTGCTAAGACTAATCCCCCCCGTAGGCGGAGGATTTCGCCGGGTGGTCAAATCTTGTGAATTTAATAATTATCAAATTCCCGAAGGTTGGATGGTGTTGTATCAGATTAATAAAACCCATCAAGATAGTTCCATTTATCCCAATCCCAAAGACTTTGACCCGGACCGCTTCAGTGCAGAACGGGTGGAAGAGAAGCAAAAACCCTTTGGATTTATCCCGTTTGGCGGAGGTGCGCGAGAATGTGTAGGGAAGGCATTTGCAATGTTAGTCTTGCGCGTATTCGGAACCCATTTAGTCCAGGGTTATGACTGGGAATTGTTGCCAGACCAAAATTTAGAATTAGTCACCGTCCCCACCCCCTCTCCTCGGGATGGATTGCGGGTCAAGTTGAGCCGAAGAGGATAGAAATGGAGCGAGTTAAGAACGTTTCCGTATAGCTGCACCCTAATGTAGAGTTGATTCGCGAATCAACTCTACATTGAGGGTTTAATAGTAGTAAATATTGCGTAAGTCCTACAGTAAGAAATCTGGCTGTCATATCGCATCCCATAACCTCTTGACAATTAGGGTAAGATTAGCTAGTATGATAAAATAATGCTACCAACCCGCAAAAGTTAGACTATGAGCAAAAAAGTTAGCATCACCCTAGACGATGAAGTTTTAAAATTTGTAGATACAATGGCACCCGGGCATAACCGTAGCCGGTTTATTAATGAGATTCTTTTAAAAGAAAAACAGCAGCGGTTAATTAGAGAGCTTGCCGATGCTTATCGAGAACAAAGTAATGACCCAGAATTTCAACAAGAGGTCTTAGCTTGGGATGTTACTGTGAGCGATGGTTTAAATGCCTAACGGAATTTTAAATTATAAACGAGGCGAAATCTGGTGGGTGGATCTTCAGCCAGTTGTTGGGAGGGAAACTGATAAACAGCGTCCTTGTTTGATTTTGCAAAATGATATTGGGAATCAACAGGGAGCAACTACAATTATTGCTCCCTTATTGCCAGGAAGTAAAAAATATCCTTTTGTTGTTAATGTGAAGCCAACGTTACAAAATGGATTGGATGGCGATCGCTATATCAATTTAAGCCAAATCAGAGCAGTAGATGCTCAACGGATCAAGAAAAAACAGGGAGTTTTAGAGGATGAATATTGGAGTAAAATTGAAAAAGCAATAACAATTGAGCTGGGTTTCTCTAAAGAATAGTTCTGAGGTTCTATGGAACTTTGGCTCGGTTATTTTCATCTTCGATTCTTCATCAGCTTGCCGCCACAGCTTTTTATCCAGGGAATTTGGTCAGTTACTATAGTCTAGGCAGTGATCAGATTTCAAATTGTAAATGATAGATTTAATGAGAGCCAAAAAGAGCGGATCCAAAAATAAAAGAGTTTACAACTTTCTCTAAGCTGTAAACTCTTGCTCATAATAGAGTGCGGACGGGGAGACTCGAACTCCCACATCAAAGACACTAGAACCTAAATCTAGCGCGTCTACCAATTCCGCCACGTCCGCATAAGTTCATCTTAGCAGAGGTTGCCCGCTTGCACAAGCATTTTGTGCCAACCCCCAAAAATCTGGATTCCTCATCCCTTCATCCCCATGAGAGTGACTTCCCACACTAAGCGGGGACTGGCGTAACTCAGCAGATAGCGTCTGGCGCGATCGAGGAGATGGAGGGGGTTGGGGTTGAAAGTGCCTCGCTGTTGGGACGATAACCAGTACGCCTGTTGCAGGTATTCAATTAGCCAGAGTTGGGACTCGGTGTCAAGACTGCGATCGATTTCTTTGGCAATTTCTAACGCTTGTTTGGTAGAGAGGGAGGGTTTCAGGGGTTTTTCCAGGAGTTCGGCAGGGATTTCCTGGAGTTTTTCCCAACAGGCGATCGCCGTTCCCGGAGACCCCTGCGCCATTGCCAATACCGCCGGATTCTCCAAAATTTGCGGGTATCCCACCGTTGCCAACACTTCCCCCATCTGTGCATCGGTGAGGCGATAAAAGGGAATGCGCTGACACCGGGAAACTAAGGTGGGGAGGAGAGAATCAATTCCTGGTGCAATTAAAATAATACTCGCTCGTCCCGGTTCTTCCAGGGTTTTGAGCAATCCATTGGCAGCACTTTCTTTCATGGTTTGTGCCTCTTCTAGGACCACTACCTTGCGGAGGGCCTCTAAAGGATGGCGTCCCAAAAATTCCCCGATTTGACGGATTTGTTCGAGGCGAATTTGCGGGGGGGATTTGCGCTTAAATCCGGTTGCTGCCGCTTCTGTGGCGGTGAGCATTTTGCCTTTATCCAGATAGGTGGGTTCTATCCAGAGTAAATCCGGGTGATTTTCCAGTTTGCGGGTGGAGGCAGGGGTGGCGCTAGGATTTCTGGCGGTGAGGAGGAGTTCCAGGAAGTAACGCGCTGCCAAACTGCGACCCACACCGGGAGCACCGGCAAAGAGATAGGCGGGTGCAATGCGATCGCGATACACTGCCTGATTCAGCAGTTCAACAGCCTGGGGTTGTCCGATAAGTTTAGCAAAAACGGTCATAAATTTTAGTTTTTAAAATTTAGATGGGAGAGTGCAAAGATAGTAAGTAGATGTCCTAGGGTTCAACCTTCTATCATGTCAGCGATCGCCCAAACTTTATCCAGTATTCTTGGTTCCGACGGTGTTGTCGAGTGGGATAGTCTGGATTCGCCTACTCAACAGCGTCTCTGTCGCGCTTTTCCTTCTGCTTCCCTCCCGCATTGCATTGCCTATCCCTCAACTCAAGCTCAACTCGCTGAGGCGATCGCCGCTATTGCTGCCAGTCGCTGTGCCTGGGTCCCAGCAGGGTCCTTGAGTAAAATCGATTGGGGTGGGGTTCCCTCGGGGGTGCAGGTGATTCTGAGCACCGCACGTCTGAATCGCCTCATCGAACACGCTGTCAATGATTTAACCGTGACGATGGAAGCGGGGATGAGTTTAGCCTCGTTACAATCGATTCTCGCAGATGCGGGTCAGTTTTTGGCCTTAGACTCCGCTTATGGCGATCGCGCGACTTTGGGAGGAATTGTTGCCACCGGGGATACCGGCAGTTGGCGACAACGGTATGGGGGAGTGCGAGATCAACTGTTGGGAGTTTCCTTCGTGCGATCGGATGGGGAGATGGCGAAGGCAGGGGGTCGCGTGGTGAAGAATGTGGCGGGGTATGATTTGATGAAATTATTCACCGGGTCTTACGGCACATTGGGGATGATTTGTCAAGTCACCTTTCGAGTTTATCCGCAACCGGAGGCATCGGGTACGGTGATGTTGTCCGGGGATACGGGTGCGATCGCCTCTGCTAGTCAAACTTTACTCGCTTCGGCCCTCACTCCGACCGCAGCGGATTTATTGTCTCCGGGATTGGTGAAACAACTGGGGAGAGGGGATGAGATGGGATTGCTAGTGCGCTTCCAAAGTGTAGCAGAAAGTGTGCAAGAACAATCGGCGCGGTTGATAGCTGTGGGGGAAACGTTAGGATTAAAGGGGACTTGTCATACTCAGAAGGACGAGGCAGATTTATGGCAAGGATTGAGAGAACGAATGCAACCCGATGGCACAGAAGAGGCGATCGGCTGCAAAATAGGAGTACGTCCTACAGAAGCGGTGGCAGCGTTATCCAAATTTGCGGCACTTTCTGAGGGCAGTGGATTGGGTCAAATTCATGTCAGTAGTGGATTAGGTTGGTTGCAGTTTGCGGAGGGGACGGTGAAAGAGTCGGTTTTATCGATGCGGCAATTCTGTCAATCTTTAGGAGGTTTTTTGAGTGTAATGGTTGCACCGATTTCGGTTAAAAATCAGGTTGATGTTTGGGGGTATCAGGGAAATGCTTTTGAGGTGATGCGAAAGATTAAGCAGCAGTTTGATTCAGATAATATTTTAAGTCCTAATCGATTTATTGGGGGAATTTAATTATTATTTAGCGGTCAGTTCCCCGTTCGTAGTAACGACTTCAGTCGTTTCCGGGTTGTTCGTAAGTTAGGGGAGGAATGAGATTTTTATAGCGAGTCTAAATGAACTGGACAATTTCTCAAGGAAGTGGGAGCATCTTGCTCCCTATTGCAGCAAGGGAGCAAAACTGGACAATTTCTCCAGGGAGTGGGAGCATCTTGCTCCCTATTGCAGCAAGGGAGCAAGATGCTCCCACTCCTTAATTGTATGGTCAAAATGATTTAGATGGGCCTATATATTGATGAGGAGGGGGATAACGACTGAAGTCGTTACTACGAAC
>CAYUEH010000435.1:0-5091 GCA_964442465.1 uncultured Laspinema sp.
GTGAGGAAGCATTTCGCAACCGGAGTCAGTGGATGCACTGGTATTTACGGGTTGCGGGCGCGTTTGAATTAGTAATTTTACTTTTGGTGGAAAAGCAGGGAAATGGTAATTATCAATGGAAAGGTATTAAATTGCTAGACCCTGCAAAAAAAGATATTGCTCCTTGTTCGGTTTCTGCCCTAATTTATCCTTTTTTAACCCTGGGCGAGATTGATTATGTTTCTCCTAAAAAAGAAACTTATCGTTTTACGGTTACACCAATTAATGATAGTCTATGGTTAAATTTCAAGAAATTTTATGTAGACAACTGGCAATTAGAACCCAAGCCCCCAAATACTCTAGGATTTACCAGTATTCGGAATAAACTCTATCATAGCTTGCTGGGCGATCGCATTGATGAATTGCTGGACAAAAACACTGAAGCACTCGGCAGCGTCACCCACCCCAACCATCCCGCGCAAGTTGCCATTGACTATCTGAACTATATTATCAATCTTGCTGGATTAACCGAGGAGGTGCAAACCCGCGCCGACAACTATCGTCAACTGGTTCGAGACATTGAGGAAAATTTGTAAATGAACATTCAAGATTGGCTGATTCAACAACAGCAGATTTATCAAAATTTGCCCGCTACTTCCCCGGAGATTTCCATTCATCCGGTGAGTGGAGAATGGCAACCCTCCCCTGTGATGCGATCGCAATTTTGGTGGGGAGGCGGTGCATCAATTGAAGCGTGTCAGCAAGTTGCAGCAGCTTCCAATCCCGACTTAACTCACCTGGGTGTCCTCTGTTTTGGCCCGGTTCAAGACTTTCTCGGGGGTGGGGAACGACTGCGGGATTGGGCGGTTGCTTCTTGGTTATGCCATTATCTCACTGCTGTGGCAATTTATCGGTGGGAAGAACGCCAGGGTCGAGTTTTGTTACCCTTGCATCAGTCTTCCCCCCTGCTGAATTGGTTGCGCGGTGAATCGGTGAATGGCGATCGCTTTTGGCAGGCAGAACTCCCCAATGTGATTACCGGATTACATCCCGGAGATGCTACCTGGTTGGAGAACTTTGAACCCATTATCACCGAGGAATGGCAGCGGTTTTTATATGCTTTAGAAGATGAAGTCTCCCAGAATTACAGTCCGCACTTACTCAATGGTCCCGGATGGCAAGTGATTCATCGGGACAATCAATATTTGTGGTCCGTTTATGCCGAAAGTAAATCCTTTTCTCTCTCCACGGTGAATGAGGATATCAAACAATTACATCAACGGATGGACTCGCGTAAAATAGGACGCAATTGGCAGGGGACTTGGTGGGGGGGTCGGACGAGCCCTAGCGCCGGGTATTTATCCATCTGGCATCCGGGACTGAAACCTATTAATCATGGCGGAACTTGGGGATTGCCTGATGCTCAAATTGAGGAATGGTGGGCGAGGGCCTCTACGGAAAGTCGAGCTCGTCTCTCGGGATTGATTGATAGTGACGATCGCCTCAATAGTATCGAATTCGTGCGCCGGTTAGCTTCAGTTCCCGATATTATCCAACCCACTTTAGAACGATTATGGAACAATATTCCCCCCAATTGTCCTTGGGGGAAATTCCCCGATCGCGCTACGGTTGCTGCCGCTTGGGTGGTGGATAGCATTGATGCTGATTTGTGGAATGAAAAGGTGGACTTTTGCCATGAATATTATCTCAATCGTTCCCCTAGTTATGAATGGGGAATGCCGAAAGTCGATCGCCAACATTCCCTCACTTTCGCTGAACCCCGTATCCTAGAACGACGTTATCTGAAAGATTTTCTCTCCCCTGAAGACCCCACAGACCCCCTCCAGAAGCAGGAACAGGAATCCCAACTGCAAGACTGGCAAGAGAACGTTGCCGGGTGGGAAAGTGCCATTGAATGGACCGTGGGATGGCGCGGGGATGGGGACAATATGGGCAAATGGTTGTCTGGGGACCAGTATAAAACCTTGAAATTGCCTTGGTCCCGGTGGCATCCCACTCCCGAGGCGATCGCCGACTATCACCTGGGAATCAACCCCCCGACAATCCCCGAAAATACCACCAGGCAACTGGATTTACCCCATATTCTCGACTTGTCTCTGTTATTTGGATGCTGGAATCAACTGCTATATCCCTTAACCGAACAACATCACAACGGCAAAGTCATTTTTGCCGGAGGGGATGATTTTCTGTTGTTGGGCCCCCTGACTGAGGCGGTGTCTCTGACGACGGATTTATATCGTCTCTGGCGGGGTGAGGATTCTCCCCTGACTCAACCCTTAACCCCCGCAGTAGATGGGTGGGTAACCAGGGACGGGGAGATTTATCCGGTCCCGGGACAGGGGATGAACTTTAGTTTAGGGGTAGTGATTGCACAACGGCGGATTCCCCAATCCTTATGGCATCGCGGGTTAAATGATGCCTATAAACAAGCGAAAAATCAAGGGCGCGATCGCGTCTGTGTGAAAGTGATATTCAATAGTGGTCAATCCTTGGACTGGGTTTGTCCTTGGCGGTTGTGGGAATTATTGATTCAAGTTCCCCTGCGGCATCCGGAAAAAACCGACTTGAATCGCTGGGAAAAACTGCTGTCATACATGGAAAGCAGTCGATTACAGCAATCTTCCATTACCACAGTCCAGAACTTAATCCAAACCCTCTGGGCGAGTGTCGGCATTGAGTTGACTTGGGAAATGATTCGCGATGCCGTTGGCAATGACTATGGAAAGGAACTGGAAAATTGGTCCTGGTGGATTGGGTGGATTAGCATCATGGGATTTTTAGCAAGACAACAACGGGAACGGGAACAATGGATACAACGAGTTGGGGGAACTAACCCATGAGTGAATTACAGGAATCTTGGTATTCTATCTCTCCTGCGGGAACCGTGGCGATCGGGAACTTAACCCCAGTGGGACAAAATAGCGGTCAAGTGGACTGCCGGTGGCCCCCCAATGGTCATCAACTCGCTGCCTGTTTGAATTTGCCCACCGATTGTACCCTGTGGGGACCATTTTGGTGTCATCGCGGAAACCTTTACGTCACCCTGCCTTTGCCCGTCTATTGTATAGACTCACCCCAGGAAATGCCCTCGGAGATTTTTCGGATGGTTTGGTCCGAAGGACGCTGGCAGGTGCAATCCCAGCATCAAAATGCCGCCATTGAAATCATCGGAGGTCGTTATCTGATTCTCGGCAACAGTCTCCAGCAACTCTGGAAAGTCGGACGGTTAAACAATCCCGCGTCGAACCCGTTCTTGTGCGAGTTGCCTTGGCAAAAACTCACCCTCAGTCACAACAGTCGTCAAGACTTTCAGGTGAAAGAGGAAGGCGGGTTTTTTGCGGAAAAGACCACCCTGATGGACCCGGGTTGGTCAATTTTAGTGAAAATTATCGGCAACTATGACTTACAGTCACGACTCCCGGAAGCGCCTTGGAGTTTTCTTGGTGCAGGGGGCACTCCCGTGAGTATCCAACCCCAGAAGATAAACGCCCCTTGGTTAGAGGGAAAATCCCCGAGTTTCCAAGGCAGTGGTGCCGTGTTATTGACCGGGGCCCTCTGGGTTCAGGAGGGGAATTGTCTCTCAATTCCTTACCCGGACCAGGTTGCGATTCAAGGGTACGCTGCCGAAGTTGGGCTCCCTTGGCAGTCTTGGAAAAAGGTCAAAAACCGTCCCACCGCCTCCCTCACCCCAGGGGAATGGATGACCCCTGCCGGTGCCGTTTATCTCTGGGAGGGGGAAGCGCCCTTAGAAACATCGGCACCCTTGCCGGATCAGTACAACCGCCACTGCCTCGGTTACGGACATTTATGGTTATTTGAGGAGAAGTAAAACAATGGCAATTGAATGGTTAATTTGTCGCGAACCCGTGCATATTGGCGGCGCGGATAGCAGTTCTCGCGGGAATAATAATCCGATTTTTCGGTTAAGCGATCGCACTCCCGCTATCCCAGGCAGTTCCCTACGCGGTGCCCTGCGCGAACACGCGGAACATAGTCCCGAATATGAACCTTATGTGACCAATTGGTTTGGCGGACAAAATGACAATATGTCTCCCGGTTATATCGCCCTCGGGTGGGGGTGGCCCGTCTGGTGGCCGGTTCATGTTTTAGGATATGGCAGTTGGTGGGTGAGTTGTCCCGCTTGGTTGAATCGCTATCAGCAATTATTAGGGGAAAAACCCATACCCTTGCCGGACCAAACCGTTTATGCCACGGATGCCGAATTAAATGGCAAAACCGTGTTTCTGCGCTGGTTGAAATTAACCCAAGTCAAGCATTATTCCAACCCCTTGCCCGCCCCTTCCGAGGTTACGGAAAACCGCCGGTTGATTGTTCCCAACGATAGCATCAATTTAATCGTAGATATGGGATTAGTTCGGCAACCCCGTGTCAGTTTGAACGATGAACCCGATGAGAAGGGCAGTTTGGTCAAAAATCTGTTTGCCGTGGAAGGGTTACCTCCTGGGGCGGTGTTTATGACCAGTTGGACCATTCGCGACTCTAACAAATTGGAAGAGTTAGGGGAATGGGAGAAATTTTTACATTCAGAGCATTTCCTCGGGGGATTGTGGAGTGTGGGATATGGACGAATTGTGATTACTAAAACTGGAGGATAGGAGGAGAAAATGCCTGTACAGACTTATGAATTAGACCGGGTAGTTTTTGATTTACTCAATCGGGGAAGCGCGGATTTAACCACCTGGCAAGGTGCAGCGAGTGGCATTGCCGACTATGTTGCCAGTTGGGGAGTTGAGCGGTTTTGGGCCATGTCGCGATCGCAACGCTTACTCGGGGGACAGTTGCCCGATGCCGCAGTGGGTTCCGACGAAGAAAAGCGTTATTTTGCCTGGAGTGTAGCCCGAGTCGCCCTCTGCACCATTGCCGGAACTGAGTTGAGGATTACTAAGGAGATGAATACCGACCAATTTCAGGAGAGATTCCGGAATTTGACCTTCAATCAGCAAGTGTTGTTGACTGATTTGTTAATGGAAATTTCTGAAACCATTCAGTTCTGGACCATGCGGTTGAAAGATGCTAAAGATAGCAATACTGCCGTGTAATCGCCAAAGACCGCTGGGGGTTCAAACCCCC
>CAYUEH010000436.1:0-5079 GCA_964442465.1 uncultured Laspinema sp.
AATTCGGGATGATGTTGGAGATTCCATAAATGTTGGCGGAGATGGTCACTAAATGGCCCTGCTTCTGTTGGCGCAATCTGGGAAAACTGCTCTAATGTCATGGGTTGACGACATAAAAAATCCAGGGATTTGCGGATTAAATAGGGATGTCCCCCGATCGCACTCATCAAATGCTGAACTTCTCCCTCGGTATCCCAGTTTAAGCCATAGCGTTGGGCTAAATCCTGCACCTGTAAGGCTGTAAATTCCGGTAAGGGAAAGACAGCGCCCACGTTGGCAAGGGGAGAATGATTGATGTCCAAGGCGCTATAAACTTCCGTAGAATGCACCACAATTAATCGCAGTTGTTTCCAGATATCCCCCCGGCGATCGCTGCGTCGGGCGATATCATACCAGGCGCGCAATAATCGACAAAAATCGTTGGCAATTTCTGGATGTTCAAAGACAACATCAACTTTGTCTAAAGCTAAGACTAACGGGGTGGCTAATTGAGATAAAATATACTCCTCAAAATAAACGGTGCAATTGTTATTACAGCCAAAAATATCGTCCCAATAGTTCGATAATTGGTTAGGTAATCCGGATAATTGCCCGACACTGGCGCAAAACCACTGCAAGAAGGTGCGCAGATCCGCAAATACGGTACTATCAGCCAAGTCAAAACTTAAGGTGACAGTGTGATAGTTGGCAGTTCGGGCTATTTCTAGGATGCGATCGAGTAGGGAGGTTTTGCCCATTTGTTGGGGCGCTTTAATCCGAATTAATGCCCCCGGTTGGCCGATCGCCACTTGACATCGCGCTTCTATCGGTGGACGGTGAACATAAAACCGCGAGTCCAAGGGAACCGAACCTTCTGAACAGTCTAGAATGGGTCCCTTGAGCGTTTCTGGGGTCACCCAACCCTCGCTTTTCAGCAAAGACTCTACTCCCCTTTGGGAATGGTTTAAGGTTGCTTTCCAATGTCGTTCTAACGCGGTTTTAAAATTTTTCTTACTGACTTTCTCCCCTAATGAATCCGATAAGCGTTGCCAGAAATCTTTGCCAACCATCCGGTGTAAATAGTTGGCGGCATATTCAGTATTTTCCGCAATTTCTTCGTAAGTTTTATCTTGCCAAGCACCCCGAAAAATCATCATCTCGATATCGGTGATATGCTTTCCCGTCTTGGCAAAAATTACTTGATCGGCTATTTTGAATGCTTCTTCAAAATTGATAGGAGTTTCCTGCATAAATCTTAAAGTTTTAATAAAGAGAACGGGATTCTCCGGGGTAATAACTATTAATTTGTATTATATCAGGTTGCTGAGGTAGCCTTGGGCCTACAGTGGTCATTGGTCATTTGTCATTGGTCATTTGTCAGTTGTCAGTTGTCAGTTGTCAGTTGTCAGTTGTCATTGGTCAGTTGTCAGTTGTCAGTTGTCAGTTGTCAGTTGTCATTGGTCAGTTGTCCAAGGACCAATGACCAAGGACCAAGGACCAATAACCAATGACCCATGACCAATGACCAATAACCAATGACTAATGACCAATGACCCATCCTAGAATCTCCCGGGGGAGTTGGAAAAATTTTTTTTTCTGTCCGGATTTGCTAGGTCAGGAAAAGTAATAAAAAGTCATCAGCGATCGCCGTCCCAGGGGCCAAATGTCAAGATTCCCTGACTTTTTGGCATTTCCTAGGTCATAAAAGGTATCGGCGATCGCGGATACTATCATATACAGTACACCTGGGAGGGTGCTGATGTATTACGCTTACCTCACTGTCCCAAATCACGAGTTTGAAGAACTGTTTCCCCAGGGGGTCCCTACTTATGGGTTCACCCCGGATGATTTCATAGAAATTTATGATGGATGCACCGGCGAGTTGATGGATATCGAACCGGCCTTTCGCGTGAACCGCGCCGGGTTGACCTGGGACCAAGAACTCGCTCTCTTCCAAGAATACACTGCAATGATGAACGATCCACTCTTTGTACAAGGAATGTTTAGGTTGTTGGACAGTGGGTGGTTTACCATTTCCGAGTCCCAAGTTCAATCTGTGGTATGGCGCGATCGCGAAGAAATTTTTTGCTTTCAATATCATCAAAATAAAACAATGGATGCCAATCCTTTATTAACTTAGCCCGGTGTTCATGCCATGGAATATCCATTGTTCCCCGATCTCTCCCGACCAGGGGGTGAGATGAGGAATTTTTTCTATAGAAAAATGTACCCCGAGAGGGGAATTGGCTGGGGGACGAGGGTTTTTGGAAACCTCTCGAACCATTTAAATCCTTGGTGCTGTGCATCATCAAGACCCTCTTGTTAATCAAGCCATTTCATTTATGCTTATTCACAATAACAGGACTAGAACAGGGGAAGAGACTGGGTTTTGGGCCAGTTTATCAACTGTCAGTCCAGGCGATCGCCCTCATTCCTGAGATCAGTTTTAATCCAGTTATTGGTCAATTTCACGGTCAAATCACCTAAACCTGAGTCTGGGTGAGGGCCAAGATTTCCCAATTCCCCCCGTCGATATGTTCAAAACTTGATGGGTCCGACCTGCACCCCTAGAGAAGGGAGTGCCTGAGGAAATCCCTTGGGTATAATTGATATTAAAATTCGCTTGACTGTTATCATTTTATTTTAGGGAAGGAAATTCAGTGCTGCAATTTGAGTCGCAACCCCTGTCAGATTTAGCAGAAAGTCTCCGCACCGTTCGCCAAGCTAAAACCTTTAATAATCCAGAGCGATTTATCGAAGGATGGTATTGGGCGATCCGGTCTAAGGACCTCAAAATTGGTCAAGTTAAACCCATCACCGTCCAAGGTCGTAATCTGGCCATTTATAGAGGAACCGAGGGCAAAGTGGTCGCCTTAGATGCATACTGTCCCCACATGGGAGCGCACCTAGCAGAAGGCAAAGTTGAAGGCAATGGATTGCGCTGTTTTTTTCATAATTGGAAATACGATGATCGGGGTTTATGTGTCGAAAGTCCTGGTTTAGATCGCACCATTCCCGCCAAAGTTAGGACCTGGCCGACTTCGGAAACTTATGGTTTAATCTGGGTTTGGACGGGGGAGACCCCGCGACATCCCGTGCCTTATGTTCCCGAACTGGCTGGTAAAGACTGTGATGCGGGTTTTGGGTTAGGGTTTCGCAAAAACTGTCATCCGAATGTAGTGATGATTAATGCGATCGATGCCCATCATTTTAATACCGTTCACAACCTACCCGTTGAGGTCAAATTCGAGAAAGAAACCCTCAACGACAATGCGATTATTTTTCGCAACATTACCCGGGGAGGAGACCAATCTTGGTTTATCAAACTGATTCGTCCCCTTTATAAAAATGCAATTACCTACAAAATGTGTTATTGGTATGGCAGCACCGGCACTGTGACCGTGGGGCCAGACTTTTTGCATTTTCACATTATGTTTAGTATCCGCCTGAAAGCCGATGGCAAAGCCGAAGGTCAAACCATTGCCATTACCGAGAAACGTCCCGGTTTGTGGGGATGGCTATTTAATCGGATTGTCCTGTGGATCACCTTGCGAGTGGGGAATTACTTTGCCAAAGGGGATACCACTTTGTTTGAAACGATTAAATTTGATTTAAAAACCCCGACTTTAGCGGATCAATCGATTATTGAGTTTATCGAACAAGTAGAAACACAAAAACCGCTCAAATGGGAAACTTGGGAGACAGTTGAGGATCTGTCATAATCGCTACGACTCGGGAAAAAACCTGGGCTAGACTACGCCATAATGGAATGGTTGCCACGGAGTCACCGATGAGTCAATCTTTATTTACTACGGCGCAGTTTGACTTACCTCATGTTACAGAAGGCGATAAATTGCATCGCCTTCTTTCTGCTGCTTTAAAAAGCCGAATCGGCAATTCGTTGCCTGTCCCAGAGGTAATCACCCCGGCCTATTGGAATTCATCGTACTTTGGCCTGGATCAGGTGAAAATTTTTCAGGATTCCACTGGGGAAGAACAGCAGCAAATTTTGCATCAATGTAGCAATGCACTCCTGGAAGAAGCCTACTTTGTAGAAAAAGCGGGAGTGGGATACATGGCGAAAATGGTCATGCTGGCAGAAACCACGGAAGAACGGATGCTGTATGGGTTATTTGCAGCGGATGAAGCCACCCATTTAGCGCAAATTCGGCCATTTTTAGCCGATCGCAACCCAGTGGCAACGGGCGATCGCTTTTTAGAATTACTGGCTGAAATTGTCGAGATGGAGGATAAAAGCGTCCTAATCTTTGTGATTCAGGTAGTGTTAGAAGGATGGGGACTCAGCCATTATCGCCATCTCGCTAACGACTGTTGCGATCGCGAATTAACCCAAATGTTTCGCGGATTTCTCGATGCCGAAGCGCGCCATCACAGTACAGGAGTCACCTTGTGCGATCGCCACCCCATCACCCCGCAATCTCAGACGGCGATCGTCGAAACCCTCACCTTATTTTTGCAGATGGTCCAACTCGGACCCCAACGAGTCGTCCAGGCGATCGCGCAAGTCAAAGGAGATTTATCCCGTCCCCAACAAATCAAAATCTTCCAAGAATTAGACACCGAAAGCCACAGCGCCACCCGCCTCCAACTCCTGCGATCGCTCCTCCGCTCCGACCCCACCCATTCTATCATCAATCACCTAGAAGAAAAAGGCTCATTCACCCCCTACCCCCCAGAACAATGCATCCTTCAATAAACCCCATCCCCAGTTCAACGTCCCGACTTCAGTCGTTCTCTTCTCCTGAGTTCAACGTCCCGACTTCAGTCGTTATCTTCTCCTGAGTTCAACGTCCCGACTTCAGTCGTTATCTTCTCCTGAGTTCAACGTCCCGACTTCAGTCGTTCTCTTATCTTAGTTCAACGTCCCGACTTCAGTCGTTCTCCCCCATCCCAAATTCACCCCCATTATGAACAACATTTTCAACGAACCCAAACCCAACACCCTCCTAGAAAACGAAAAAATCTACCGAAAACTCCAACTCAACTACCACCGCAATCAAAAACAGGACCAAACCGCATCCATCGACCAAGCTGCCAGCGCTTTTTCCTATACCCATTGCCAACAAGAATACTGGAACC
>CAYUEH010000437.1:0-5073 GCA_964442465.1 uncultured Laspinema sp.
GGTGCTGTCGGGTTTAGACCCGCGCCAACGCATCTGCATTCGCCCAGGGTTGTAGGGAATTGCCCATTGAGTCAATGGGACTGTCCCCACTTGTCTCTTGATAAGGGGACGGGTTTGTCCAGTTAAAATCAAAAAGCATAAACTTATATTAAATGAAAGTTAGATACTCGCAGATTTAGGCGATTTATAGTAAGGTGGAGTAGAGAGCATTTTGCTAAATAGTTTATTCAATAATTCGAGGAAAAACCAAGAATGGGGCTACAAAAACCGGATGCAAAAACCCGCTTGCTGTTAATGCTTTGGGCTTCTGGGGAAGACAGTATTCCCAAAGGAAAATTACTACAAAAAGTTAAGCGGTCTGCGGAGAAATCGGGAGACTTTGACCCTGTTTTTGAGCAGTTAGTCGAGCAAAACGCGATTAAGACGGAGAAAGCCGGTCAGTCATTTCGAGTTCGCTTGGGCGATCGCGGTTTAAACGTCCTGCAAGACGGCTTAAACAATCCCAACTTTAGTTTCCCGGGCAGCGTTGTCAGCAGTCGCTTAGCCAATGCACTCTTGCAATGGCATCGTCAATCCGCCACCACCGCTGTTCCCAAAACTCCTGAAAAAACAATTCTCTCTTATGACGCCTTTAAAGCGGCGGCGTTAGAGGTCTATGATCGTCTCAATAAGGACTACCATTTAGAGCATTTAGTGCCAATTTATCAGATTCGCCGTGGTTTGGGCGATCGCGTCAGCCGCTCTCAGTTTGACGACTGGATGCTAGAAATGCAAGCCGACGATCTCTTGCAGCTTCAAGGAGGCAGTTTACCCGCTGATCAGTCCAATCCTGAAACCTTAGCCGATTCCATCACCACCGAACTCAGTGGACTGAGATGCTACGCCAAGCGGCTTTAAGTTACATCAATTGCCATCACTCTCCCCTAAATTCTCCCCGAAGCAGTACGACTCAACCCGTTTAGATCTCTCATGGCAGATTCAGTTTCCCCCCTCCAAGATATCCACACCGCCATTCAACAAGACAACCCCTTTAACCGGGAGTTGGTCGTTAAACGACAAGCCGTTTGGAACGGTGAATTTATCGACGTTCCCAGTATTAATGCCGAAGCCTCTGATACAGTATATCGCGCCCTGTCCGACATTTCCGAAGGCAAACGGAACGTCGCAGGAGTGAGCCTAGTTGCTGAAAAAGGTCTCGGCAAAAGCCATATTGTCGGCAGAATCCGCCATCATCTGCAAAGCACGGGTGGAGCCTGGTTTATTTATATGGGAGATTATAACAATCTCAACCACATTAAGCCAGAATTTCTCAATATCCTCTGCCAAAGTTTGCGCCAAACGGGCAGTCAAGAGGTCATGCAATGGCAAGAACTGGCAGCCGATTTACTCAACGAAGCCCTGAATCAAAGTCACTCTCCAAAAGAGTGGATGCAGGAGATTAAAGGTAGGATTAAAAAGGAGCCTGATTTGATTGACGAGTTAGCCAGTGAGGTGAGTAACCGTCAACTTGATAACGGGCTTGATAATAGCGATCCCTATCTAATCCGCAGTATTCTCTGGACTTTAGATCGCATCAAAGCACTGCAAGCCATCCGTTGGATTTCGGGGAAAGGAATTTCATCGAGAGATAGCGACATGATGGGATTACCGGAACAGGATGAAGATGATCAAATCGATGAGTTTGAGCGTTCCTGCCAGATTTTGGATTTAATTAGTCAGTATAATCCAATTTTGATTTGCTTTGACCAGCTCGAAGGAACTGAAATATCAGACAATGGCTACACCAAGGCACAGGTCATTGTTACTCTAGCAATGGACCTCTATAACGCTTTGAATAAAGGAGTGATTCTGACGGCTCTCTATCCTGATATTTGGCAACAGCAAATCAGGGCATTACCTCAAGCTGAAGCGGTGGTGGATCGCATTGGAGAAACTCGGGTTGATCTGAAGTATTTAAACTCAGAAAATGTTGTTGATTTAGTGCAAGATTGGCTCAAAGACTTTTATGAACAGCGGGGATTAACGCCCCCAACATCAATCTATCCCTTTAAACAAGAAGCTCTCGAAGCCATTGGCCGGCAACGGGCGACCGCTCGGGATGTCTTACAACATTGTAAGTCTCATTGGGTCATTTCTGATGATCCAACTCCGCCTCCTCCTCCACCTCCTCTCCAGTCTATTTTTGAGAAAGAACTGGCCAACTTGGATATGGAAGAGCGGCTAGAGGATAAATCCAGACTTGCCAAAGCCTTGAAATTTGCCTACCAATTGCTGATAAAACTAAAAAAAAATCTGGGCGATTTTGAAATTGAGGCGGTTGAAGGGATTAATACCCCGGCTTCAGAAGCCCGGTATTGCTTGGATTTCCGAATCATCGGACAACAAGATCATGAGTCCGTTAAAATTGGGGTGATGGTCTTGCAAATGTCTGGAGGTCGCGGCGTACAAGCGGGGTTAAAACGATTAGTCAATTATGACGGTTATGGGATTACTCGGGGTTGTTTAGTGCGCTCCAAAGACATTAGCCCTTCGGCTCAGAAAGCGCAGTTTTTCCGCGACCAACTGTTGCAAGACAAGGGAGGAAAATGGGTTTCCTTAAAAGCCGACCCCATGAAGCCGTTACTGGCACTATTAGAGATATCTGAATCCCTGGAGGATTACGAGATTGATGAGGCGCAACTGCAAGAGTTTATCGAAGCGGAAGGTCTCCTGATTGATAATCCCTTGCTTCAGGAGATTGTTAGCCGTCCTTCCGGTCAAAAACCGGAAGATGTAGTCGATGAAGACGCAGCTAGTGCTGACGCCGAGATGAGCGAGTAGTTGAGTGACGTTGAGCTTGAGAACAACCCAAAACCCAGCGGGTTAGAGGGTTAATCAGGCTACATTAAATCTGTTTTTTTAGGACTGTCGATGTCTAATACATCCCATATCTTTCAAGCCTTCAGTCTCCCCCCTCTGGAGATGGCGAACCTCTTGCAGGGGGTGAGTATTGCGGCGATCGCCCCCCGGTTTGTGCGCCCCAAACAACAGCGGTTTGGCCTCTGTGTCAGTCAAACCTTCTCCGATGGCCCTCCCAAGTATCTCTATCATGAAGATGTCTTAGCCACAGAGAAACTCAATTTAGACGAGAAGACTCTGATTTTACCAGCTTGGGCGGATTGTGAAGACTGCGAAATTCTCAACGCCGATTCCGATTTACAGGCCCTCTCAGCCAGTACCATTTGGACAGCAGAGATGTTTAGCCACATTCTCGCGCAACGTCCGAACTTGTTTTTAGTCTATTTACGGGTGTACCGACTTCCCGAACCCCTACGGATGTCTCAAGAGACTCCCCCTCGGGAACCCCGTCAGTTCTTAGGATTACCGGAACCCCTGACACTGAGTCAAGAGAACCTCGTTTTGGGCGATCGTCAATTTCAACAGTACCATCAAGATTTACGCCAACGCCAACCCCTCGACGGCCTGGGCCGACAACTGCGTCAACTCGCCGTTTCCCAACCGAGTCTGGAGGGAGCAGTTCAGCAATTTCAGCTACAGTGGCGTGGCTTAAACCACTCCACTGTAGCCCCCCTTCCCCCCCGCCGCGACCCAGATTTAGACTGGATTGAGCGCATCACCGAAGTGGGGAACTCCAGTGATGGCTATGAATTTGAAAAACTCGTGCGTCGCGCCCTCCTGAAACTAGGCTTCAGCAATTCCGAACGGAACCCTAAAGCCAGCCTCAATCCTGAGCAAACTGGGGGTGCGGGTGGCTTAGATGTCTATTGCGAGTCTCCCTATCCCCTAGTGGGAGAATGTAAAGCCAGTCAAGGCGATCGCGTTCCCGATAGTACCCCCGCCCAACTCATTAAACTCGGTCAAAAGTACCTAAACGTGGCTGATGGGGAGTATGCGGGAAGTTTATATGAACGCTGTGTTAAAGTGATTTTTGCAGCCGGAAAACTGACCCCAGATGCTGACCAAGTTGCCCGAGGAAATGAAATGAATGTTTTACGTCCCGAAACCCTAGAAGCTTTGGTGAAACTCCAGGCAAATTATCCCGGTTCTGTGGATTTACAGGAATTAAAAGAAAAGCTGGATGCTGCGCCCTTTGGGGAAGAGGCGGATAGTCAATTGGAAAGTTATATCCAAGAATTGCAAGGACGAGTTCAACAGCGAGCGGATAGTATTGCGGCGTTAAAACTAGCTCTGGAAACTGCAAATTCTAGCTCGATGACGATTCGTAATTTTTGTTTTTCACTGAAGTTTATTGATGAAAAGTATAAATACCTCCATCAGTTGGGAGAACAAGGGATTTATGAGTTGTTAATTGAGCTGTCGTCCCCCTTAACGGGCTATATCCGACGGGAGAAAAAAGGCGACTGGCGGGAAGATTGCTTTTCTGTGATCCGAGACTTGAGTCTTTAAATAGAGGATGCAACGGGGAGTATCGGTCACGAGGCTCTAGTTGGCACGGAACGAAGCAAACCCCCTAATTTGCGAGGATTGGGAATCCCCCACTTAAGCCATCAAGCGTAGCGAGGTGGCTTAAGTGGGGAAAGATGTCACTCCGAGTGACTTGGCTGGACTGCTCATCATCGCCTTTGGGGAGCCTCGGTCTTCCGAGTACAGGCGCCAGACCGCCCAAGGGCCTGTCACCAGCCATGACATGAGGGGTAGAGGCAGGGAGTCAGACTCGGTACAGTGTTGACGACTCTCCGCGAATCACGCGACGGAGATTCCCCGGAGGGATTTTAGAACTTCCGACAAGTCGGACTCATAGGCGAAGTCAAATACGCCTCTATGGGTTGCCGAAGCTTCCCTTTACGTTTGATTGCACCGTTCTCCGCTTCCATCACAAGGCCAGTTAGGTACGCTCATCATCCTGCCATTACTGCAACTCGGAGCCGCAATGCGATATCGCGCTTTCGGTGGCTGGGGTTTCTCCGTACTAGGAGTGAATCGTCACGTAGATGGTTGGCGCTACTAAGTTGCAAGACAATTCTACTACACGGCGGCTAAAGCCGCACGAGTCGCTTTTCCGCCCCGCTCTAAAGAGACGGGGCGTGACCTCGCTCCCGATCCCCTCGGTGT
>CAYUEH010000438.1:0-5054 GCA_964442465.1 uncultured Laspinema sp.
GTGTTGTCGGGTCTGCCGCGAGGTCTTGGCTAAATTTTGGGAATTTTGTTGCCATGTTTTTTTAGCTCCTCCTCGCTATCATCCTGAGACTGCAATAATGCGGGCCAGGAAGAATGCCCAGGTTGTCACAATACCTCCTAAGAGATAGTGAGCAACCCCAACCGCACGTCCTTGAATGATACTCAGAGCGCGAGGCTGAATTGCCGGGGCAACTTTCAGTTTGTTATGTGCCCAGACAATGGATTCAATCAGTTCTTGCCAGTAGCCGCGACCGCTGAACAGGAACATCAGGCTGAATGCCCACACAAAGTGAGCGCCGAGGAACAGCAGACCGTAAGCGGATAAGGCAGTTCCGTAGGATTGAATCACCTGAGAGGCTTGCGCCCACAGGAAGTCGCGCAACCAACCATTAATGGTGATCGAGCTTTGGGCAAAGTTACCGCCGGTAATATGAGCGACGGTGCCATCGGGAGACACTGAACCCCACACATCGGACTGCATTTTCCAGCTAAAGTGGAAAATTACGATGGAGAGGGAGTTGTACATCCAGAACAGACCGAGGAACACATGGTCCCAACCGGAAACTTGACAGGTGCCGCCACGACCGGGGCCGTCGCAAGGGAAGCGGAAGCCGAGTTCGCTCTTATCTGGAATCAGACGAGAGTTACGGGCAAACAGAACCCCTTTGAGCAGGATTAAAACGGTAACGTGAATGGTGAAAGCGTGGATGTGGTGAATCAGGAAGTCTGCGGTACCGAGGGTAATCGGCATCATGGCAACCTTTCCACCCACCGCGACCACATCTCCACCGAAGGCGAAACTAGCCGGGGCTAGAGCGTTCGGAGCAGTGTTACCGGGAGCCAATAAGTGCAGGTTTTGCACCCATTGGGCAAAAATTGGCTGAAGTTGAATGGCCGAGTCCGAGAACATATCTTGGGGACGACCAAACGCTCTCATGGTGTCGTTGTGAACGTACAACCCGAAGCTATGGAAGCCCAGGAACATACAGACCCAGTTCAGGTGAGAGATGATTGCATCACGGTGACGCAGGACGCGATCGAGCAAGTTGTTGACGTTCTTGGCTGGATCGTAGTCGCGCACCATGAAGATGGATGCGTGAGCACCAGCACCGACAATCAGGAAGCCGCCAATCCACATATGGTGGGTGAACAGGGACAACTGAGTTGGGTAGTCGGTGGCGATGTATGGATACGGAGGCATCGCATACATATGATGGGCAACGATGATGCTCAAAGAACCCATCATTGCCAAGTTGATGGCGAGTTGCGCGTGCCAGGAGGTGGTCAGGATTTCGTAGATACCCTTGTGGCCTTCACCAGTGAAAGGACCTTTATGGGCTTCCAGGATTTCCTTCATGCTGTGACCGATGCCCCAGTTAGTCCGGTACATATGGCCGGCGATGATGAACAGAACGGCGATCGCCACATGATGGTGTGCCGTGTCAGTCAACCACAAACCGCCGGTAACGGGGTTCAAGCCACCTTTGAAGGTGAGGAAGTCGCTATAAACGCCCCAGTTAAGGGTGAAGAACGGAATTACTCCTTTGAAGAATCCCCAATCCACGCTCGGATATAGCTGGGTCATCAAGCTCGGGTTCAAGATGAACTCGTGGGGTAAGGGAATGTCTTTCGCATTCACCCCAGAATCCAAGAGCTTGTTGATCGGCAAGGAGACGTGAATTTGGTGACCCGCCCAGCCCAAAGAGCCGAGACCGAGTAATCCAGCCAGGTGATGGTTCATCATCGACTCCACGTTCTGGAACCATTCCAGTTTGGGAGCGCGTTTGTGATAATGGAACCAACCGGCGAACAGCATCAAGGCTGCCATCACCAATCCACCGATGGCGGTGCAGTAGAGTTGAAACTCATTGGTGATTCCAGAGGCACGCCACAACTGGAATAAACCAGAGGTGATCTGAATCCCTTGGAATCCACCCCCAACGTTGGCGTTTAAAATTTCTTGTCCGAAGATCGGCCAAACCACTTGGGCACTGGGTTTAATGCCAGTCGGGTCGGTCAGCCATGCTTCATAGTTGGAAAATTTGGCACCGTGGAAATAGGCACCGCTTAACCAGATGAAGATGACAGCCAGGTGGCCGAAGTGTGCGCTAAAAATTTTGCGCGATACGTCTTCTAAATCGCTGGTGTGACTATCGAAATCATGAGCATTAGCGTGCAGGTTCCAAATCCATGTGGTGGTTTTGGGCCCGCGAGACAAGGTACGGTCAAAGTGACCCGGTTTGGCCCACTTCTCGAATGAGGTGGGAACGGGATCTTTATCCACCGTTACCTTGACTTTTGCCTCTCGCTCTGGAGGGCTAATCGTCATCGAGACTCTCCTCTCTCTAGACAAGGACCTAATTTACATTCCACCCAAGGTGTTGCTTTGACGCAACGGTTCACTACCAAAGGTGAGTGTTGGGTGGCTTCTAACTTTTTAAAAAACCTTTTAAGGGTTCTTAAGTTTGTTAGTTTAATCCAAACTCGGGATTTTGTGTAGTAACCGCTCTAAAAAACCAGCAAAATGCCGGTCCGTCGAGCAAGACAACCTTAGTGGCTTCTGTTCGTGCATTATAAGGCTACCTCGGTTATCTGAATGCACTGCTTAACAATAATTCAAATTAGCCAAAATTTAATGGGGGATTGGCTTTGTGTTTCAAAGTCTTGGGAAAAAGTCAAGAGGGTTGGGCATAAATTAACATAACTTAATACTTGCCTCGAATCGGTGCTAGGCGATGGAACTGGCGTACAATTGCAAGATGAGGGGATGTCAGGATTCGGGCGGTTTCCAGGGCATTTCAACCGGGGATCGGCTGGTCTGCTTTTACCGCTGCGATCGCCTTTCATCTTCCTGATTTGGGCCAATGGCCCATCATTGGTTTTATTTATGGAAAGACTTAACAAGTTTTCATAGTTGATCTCATATAGGAGAGTTGCTAAGTGTTAGGTATAAATTCCCGATCGCCGATTGTCAAATCGTTACTTTCTGCGATCGCCGCCCTCATTGTCCTCTTCGGCTTAGGGGCCTGTAGCGATCGCATCGAAGCCCCCCCCAACGTCGAAGCCTCCCAAGCCGTCTTCATGGACAGCGAGTCCCAAATCTCGGAAGTCTCTCCCCCGGAAGAAATTCAAAAACTCCGACTCGCCCTAGACCCATATCAACCCCAAGTCCAAATCTTAAGCCCCAAACCCGGGGAAGTTTTGGACGAGTCCACCGTTGCCGTCCAACTCCAGGTCCGGGACTTGCCCCTATTTAAAAATCAAGACCTCGGTTTGGGACCCCACCTCCACCTCTTTCTGGACCACCATCCCTATCAAGCTATTTATAACGTTAGGGAACCCATCGTCTTAACCGACCTCGAACCAGGGAGCCACACCCTCCGAGTCTTCGCTTCCCGTCCCTGGCATGAAAGTTTTAAAAATGAAGGGGCCTACGCCCAAACCACCTTTCATTTGTTTGCCCCCAGCGAAGACAATCAACCGGATCCCACCAAACCCCTCCTCACCTACAGCCGTCCCCAAGGCAGTTATGGTGCGGAACCGATTATGCTGGACTTCTACTTGACCAATGCGCCCTTACACTTCGTCGCCCAAGAAAACGCTACGGATGAAATTGCCGACTGGCGGATTCGGGTCACGATTAATGGAGAAAGCTTTGTGCTCGATCGCTGGGACCCGATTTATCTGAAAGGATTTAAGAAAGGGAAAAACTGGGTCAAGGTGGAATTCCTGGATGAGAAAGGGAATCCGGTCAACAATGAATTTAATACCACCGTCCAGGCGATCGACTATCAACCGAAGGGCAAAGACACCTTATCGCGGTTAGTTCGGGGGGACCTGAAAGCCGAAAAGGCGATCGGGATCGTAGACCCCACCTATAACCCGCCTCCGGAACCCATAGCTGAACCCACACCGGAGCCCACACCGGAACCCATAGCTGAACCGACACCGGAGCCCACACCGGAACCCATAGCTGAACCGACACCGGAACCCACACCGGAACCTGAGTCCCTGCTGCCCCTACCGGAACCGGAAGAGATGCCGGTAGAAGTGGTCCCCGAGGAGTTTATGCCGACGCCGGAGACAGTGGCCCCAGCACCCACCGAAGAATCAGCGGAACTGGTCCCCGAGGAAGTCCAACCGGAACTGGAAGTGGTGGAACCGGCTGAACAACCTGTGAGGCGATCGCGATGGGATCAACTGCGCGATCGCTTCCGTCGTCCCACTCCAGAACCCGCCACCCCCGTAGTGCCGGAACCGCAAGTCGTGCCAGAAGTGATATTGGAACAGAGTGAGATTGACCCCCTAGAACTCACCCCCGAAGCGGCTACACCGGAAAGTGAGATAGAGGGGACCATTGAACCCAATGGAATAACTGGCGATCGATCTATATAATAGAACAATAGAAAAAGCCCGTATATACGGGCTTTTTCATGGAGTGAGAAAAAGTGACAAGCCGAGTTTCCAGCCTAAATTGAGGCAACTGGACAGGGAGAAGTTTTATATAAAGCCGATTCGGTTGTTCTTGGAGCCGAAAAAAAAGGATCTCTTGCAAAATAACGGATTGATCCCCCTTTCCCTCCCTTGGAGATCCCCCTCCCGTCCCCCTGGCTTCCCCCTTGGCTTGCCCCTTCCCAAGGGGGAAGCCAGGGGAATAAATGTTTATTGAGTGGGGGGATTTTTAGAAGTTTGCAAGAGGTCTACTTAACACAATTCCTCCAGGTCCAAGAGTCATAAGTAGGTGGGCGGAATTAACCCGAAGTTGAGCAACCGGTATAACCCTGGCAGCAAAAGGGTTTTAGGCAAAACGAATCTGGAAATATTTTCGCCTACCTCCTTGCAAAAGAATGCGATCCAAAAAATACCTTGGCGGGGGAAAGCATTAGACCTCTTGCAAAAAAAAGGATAGATCCCCCTTTCCCCCCCTGATTATCCCCCGACAGTCCCCCTGATTATCCCCCGACAGTCCCCCTGATTAAGGGGGAAGCCAGAGGAATAAATGTTTATTTCACGGGGGAAGCCAGAGGAATAAAT
>CAYUEH010000439.1:0-5028 GCA_964442465.1 uncultured Laspinema sp.
GGGGATATGATAAAATTCCCACCCTTTTTCTAGGGCACTCAGCCATAAATCCCAGTCTTCAAAGCCTAATTTATCGGGAATGTTGGGGTCATATCCGCCGCAGTCTTGCCAGAGGCTTTTTCTAAAGATGGCGCAGGCATCGATATAGTTGCCTTGCAATAATCGGGTGGGGTCAAAGTCGGGGACTTGCCAAGTTCCGGTGCGATCGCCCATGAATTCCACATCCCCATAGACGACTCCTACCCGAGGAAATTGGTCTAAAATGTCAACACCTTTGATAATATAGTCCGGTCTGATTTTATTGTCCGCATCTAAGGGTAAAATGTATTTGCCTTGGGCTGATTCTATGCCGACATTTCGGGCAGTCGCTAATCCTTGGTTTGCTTGCTGGATGAGTTGGTATTCTTGTTTTTGTAGATAATCCAGTACCTCTAAGGTTAAGGGTTCCGTTGAACCATCGTTGACGATGATCAGTTCCAAAGGTGCATAAAAACAGTCCTCGACACTAGCGATCGCATCTAGGAGATATTCCCCTTGGTTGTAACAAGGAATAATTACCGATAGCGCTATTTCATCTAAACCCATTGCTCTCACCCCCCCCTATTTTCTATCCTGTTTCCTGCCATTACTGTTGCTGCAAACCTGGATAGTTCCAGTTGTTGCCACAGGTTACCCCGTTTCGCTATAATCAATTGGTCAATTCTTATGATAAGCTGAGTCTAAAGTGGACGCCAAGTTGTCGGATAATCCTACACCCTTAAGGGGTAAAGTCGCAGTGGTAACCGGGGCGAGTCGTGGTGCAGGGCGAGGGATTGCTTTGGTTTTAGGGGAAGCGGGGGCGACTGTCTATGTGACGGGACGGAGTGTGCGAGGGGAGGCAACGACGGATAATATGCCGGGGACGATTGAGGAGACGGCAGAAGCGGTGACGGCGCGGGGTGGGGTGGGTATCCCGGTGCGTTGTGATGTGACTCAGGATGAGCAGGTGGAGGCGTTATTTAGCCGGATACAAGGTGATGGGCGGTTAGATATTTTGGTGAATAATGCCTGGGGGGGTTATGAAGGGTATGATGGGAAGAGTTGGGCGGATGGGACGGAGTTTTTTGCGCCGTTTTGGGAGCAATCTTTGCAGCGTTGGGAGGGGATGTTTACTGCTGGGGTGCGATCGCATTTAGTGGCGAGTCGTTGTGCGGTGCCGTTGATGTTGTCCCAGCAGCAAGGGTTGATTGTGAATACGATCGCCTGGGACCGGGATAAGTATCTGGGGAATCTGTTTTACGATATGGCAAAACACGCGATCGCCCGGATGACGTTGGCAATGGCACGAGATTTGGAACCGTATAAAATTGCCGCAGTGGCAGTGGCACCGGGTTTTATGCGAACCGAACGAGTGTTAGATGCGCCGGATGTGGATTTAGCACAAACTGAGTCTACGGAATATATCGGACGGGCGATCGCCGCCCTCGCGACGGACCCCAATGTGCTAGAACTCTCAGGAACTGTACTGACGGTGGGGGATTTGGCGGTGGAATATGGGTTTACAGATATTGATGGCAGGCAAATTGCAGCATTTCGCTTGGAGGAGATGTGAGTTCTGAACTGGATATCCTGTTAGCGGATGGGTTTACCTTGTATGAATCCGGTTCTTTCGCCCTTGCCGAACAAAAGTTTTGCCAAGTGCTAGGGATGGATTCCACTCACCCCCAGGCATTGTGCGGATTGGGAATGCTGTATTATCGGCAAGGACGATATGAAGATGCCCTGGATTACTTAGAACAGTCTCTCCAGTTCGATGCCAATCAAGCAATTTGCCATTATACTCTGGGGTTAGTCTTGGCAAAATTGGGTTATCTGGCAGAAGCGACGACTGCCTATCACCAGGCGATTACAGTTGACCCGGGTTATCTGAATGCCTATTCTGAGTTAGGAAATGTCTGTATAGAACGGGGAGAATTGACCCTAGCGGAAACTGCCTATCGGCACAGAATTGCTTTGAGTCCAGATTGGCAGAGTTATGTGAGTTTAGGGCATTTATTCATCGCCCAGCAGCGAGTTGATGAGGCAATATCCGCTTATCAAACTGCCCTAGAACTCCAACCCCGTCATCCCGATATTCTCTACTCCCTAGGAATTGCTTTTTCTGCTAAAAATCATCCAGATTCTAGTCTTTATTTTGGGTTTGCTGCTTATCGCAAACAGGAGTATGAAAGCGCAATTGCCCATTATCAACAGTTTCAAAAAACTCACGAGGGAGAGATAGATTTTTATCTCGCCCTTACTGATTGCTATCAACAGTTGAATCGGTGGCAAGAAGCAATTTCCACTTATCGTCAAGGGATTGCCCTTCATCGGGAAGCAGTCGAACTTTATTTGTCTTTTATTCTAGCTTTGCAGAATTGTGGTCAAGTTGAACAAGCGCGGCAAGTTGCGGATGAGGGATTGGCTGTTTTGCCCTCTTGCTTATCCCTAAAATTAGAAAAAATTCGCCTGTTTCCAGTTTTATATCAAAACTTAGAGCAACTGGAGTTTTATCGAAACCGATTTATTACAGAGTTGGATGGTTTGATTCAAAATTGTCCTTTAAATACAGAATTGTCTCAAATTCAGGCGCTCAATGCTATCGCCGTTAACACCAATTTCTATCTCCAGTATCAAGGTAAAAATGATTTAGCTTTGCAGCAAACATATGGACAATTCGTGCATCAGGTGATGGCAGCAAATTATCCTCAGTGGGTCAAACCGTTACCAATGCCAACCCTCAAGACTGGGGAACGAATTAGAATTGGCTATATTTCTGCTTGTTTGCAGTGGCATACGGTGGGAATGGTGTTTTCCGGATGGTTGGAACATCGGAATCGTGAGGACTTTGAAGTGTATTGTTATGATGTTGGACGACAACGCGATCGCCTCACGGACTGGTTCCATCTCAACAGTGACTATTTTTATTCCATTCCGGATGATATTCCAGCAGTTTGTCAGCAAATCAAACAAGACAATTTGCATATTCTAGTCTTTTTAGATATTGGAATGTATGCACCCATGACTCAACTGGCGGGTTTACGATTGGCCCCGGTTCAATCTGTCGCTTGGGGACATCCGATTACCTCGGGTTTACCGACTCAGGATTATTTTATTTCCAGCGATTTGATGGAACCGGAGAATGCTCAAACTCATTATTCAGAACAACTGATTCGGTTACCCAATTTAGGAATTTATTTCCCCAAACCCCAGATTCCTGAAGTAAATCAAACTCGGGCGGATTATGGCATTCCCGATGACGCAGTGATGTATTTATCCTGCCAGTCTTTGTTTAAATATTTGCCGCAATATGATATAATTTTCCCATCAATTTGCCAAGCAGTGGCAAAAGCAAAACTGGTGTTTATCGGTCACAAAAGCAACCCGATTACCGCACAATTTTGCCAGCGACTGGATGCTGCCTTTGCTGAGGTGGGGTTAGATTATCAGGAGTTTTGTATAATTTTGCCCAGACAGAGTAAGCGGGACTATTGGAACCTGCTCTCAATGGCGGATATTGGGTTAGATACGTTTGAGTTTACGGGATTTTTAACGACCTTAGAAGCAGTTGCCGTAAATTTGCCCCTCGTCACTCATTTAGGACCCTTTATGCGGGGTCGTCAGTCAGCAGGAATTTTGAAAAGAGTGGGGACCACCGAGACAGTCGCCCAAACATTGCAAGATTATATTAAAATAGCCGTTAGATTGGGATTAAACAGGGAGTGGAGAGAGGCGATCGCCTCTAAAATTAACGAGGGCCATCAGTGGTTATACGAGGACAACACCGGAGTCAAAGCATTGGAAAACTTTTATCGGACGATGGTAAAGGAAAAAGGATAAAGATGGAAAGACGCACACCTATATCTCCCCCATCTCCCCCATCTCCCCCATCCTCCCTATCTCCCCCATCCTCCCCATCTCTGAAACAGAACCCCCCTCCCTCCCGTCCCATAGTCAAATAATTCGGTGCATCCCAAATTATTTCACCTCTTGAGAGAAACCAAATGTTCGCACCCAAACTCGCATTATTAACCCTTTCAGCGATCGTACTGTCGATCGCCCAAGTTCAAGCGCATCAAACCGGAGATCTGGAAATCGGATCCTACCTCGAACAATTCAAAACCGAAAAAGGAGCCAACCGTCGGGAAGCAATGAAAGGATTGCGGCAGATTGGGACTCCCGCAGTTCCCCTCCTGATCACCGCATTGCAGGATGCCGATGTGGGAGTCCGAGGAGGTGCCGCATTTGCCTTGGGTTCGATGGGTTCTGATGCCGAATCCGCCATTCCGTCCCTGATTGCTGCCTTAAATGACTCAGAAGAGTCAGTGCGTCTGGATGCTGCCGTGGCACTTAGACGAATTGGCACTCCGGCGGTGGCGCAACTCGCCATTGCCTTGCAACACCCGGAGATAGAAGTGCGTCGGGGTGCTGCCTTTGCCTTGGCGGGAATTGGTGCAACTGCCAAACCGGCGATCGCCCCCTTAATCACCGCCTTACAGGATCCAGATGAGCGCCTCGCCTGGAATGCCGCCGTTGCCTTGCGCGCAGTCGGGTCCCCAGCAGTCCCCGCCCTCAACCAGGCCCTGATGCATGAAAATCCCCGAGTCCGGAATGCTGCTGCCTTCGCCTTGGGAAACCCCGCTTCTCCCACTGCTGGAACCCTCTCCCCAGTGGCACAATCGGAGGATGAAGAAGTCCCAGAAATATGCCGAATGTTGCCGAATCCCTTGTCCCCAGATATGAGTATCTGTGAAGCAATTCCGCTTCGGGAACGTCCCCAGGAGTTGCGTGATAATCTGGATCAAGTCAATCCCAATCCCTGTAACTTTTCGCCGAATCCCTGCGAAAGTGCTCCCAGTCAGATTGACTCCTCTACCACCCCAACTCGCCGCTTAATGTAATTCCATCGGGAGTTCCCCCGTTTGTAGTAACGACTTCAGTCGTTATCCATGTTTGTAGTAACGACTTCAGTCGTTATCCATGTTCGTAGTAACGACTTCAGTCGTTATC
>CAYUEH010000440.1:0-5024 GCA_964442465.1 uncultured Laspinema sp.
CAGAGATTTCAAACCCCAGTTCCTAGAATCTTTAAGAGAATTCTAAAAATCTAAACTCTAAAATCTCCAATCGGGTCCTAATCGGCGACGGTCACACCCATATTCCGGGCGGTCCCTTCGACAATTTTCATGGCTGCTTCAATGTCATTGGCATTGAGGTCAGGCATTTTAGTTTGGGCGATCTCGCGGAGTTGATCCCGGGAGATTTCTGCCACTTTCTTGCGATTGGGTTCCCCTGAACCTCTTTCAATCCCTGCTGCCTTGCGAATCAAGACAGAGGCGGGAGGGGTTTTGAGAATGAAGGTGAAACTGCGGTCTTCAAAGACGGAGATTTCTACCGGCACCACGAGACCCGCTTGATCGGCAGTTCTGGCGTTGTATTCTTTACAGAACATCATGATGTTCACGCCATGCTGACCGAGGGCAGGCCCGATCGGGGGTGCGGGGTTGGCTTTTCCGGCATTAATCGCCAACTTAATCACCGCAACTACTTTTTTTGCCATTTGCTGTGTTAGCTGCTTTAACTCAATTTGCGGACTTGATTAAACTCCAGTTCGACGGGCGTATCTCGTCCGAAGATAGACAGGAGTGCCTTGAGCTTACTGCGCTCTGGGCTCACTTCTATGACTTCCCCATCAAAATCTTTAAAGGGTCCAGAGACCACTTCAATTTTTTCTCCTGGGGTCAAATAAGTTTTGACTACTGGCTCTGCTTCATCCCGTTGCCTGAATATTCGTTGAACTTCCGAATAACTCAGGGGCATGGGTTTGACGTGACCGCGTCCGCGTCCGTAACGGCGTTTTTGTTCTGCCCCCACAAAGTTAATCACATGGGGGGTGTTTTTGACAACCTGCCAGCTTTCATCGTCCATGTTCATTTGGACGAGGACGTAACCGGGGAAGATTTTTTCATCCGTTTGCTGTCTGCTTCCATCCTTGCGAATTTTAAATGCAGCAGCTTGGGGAATCTCAACCTGAAAAATCCGATCGCCCATATCAAGGGTTTGAATTCGCTGTTCTAGGGTCGCTTTGACGCGCTTTTCACAGCCCGAGGCAACTTGAACGGCAAACCAACGGCCCGTTGATTTGGGTTCTTCCGCTTCGTCGGTTTCTGACGGTTGCGTTGGATATTGAGAGTCGTCGTCCGATGCAAACATCATCCGAACACCTGTGTAGCTGCCCAACCAAAAAATTTATCGATGAAATAGATTAAGCTGGCAATTAAGGCGACCATCGAGAGGACGGCCAACGATTCACTAATTACCTGCTGCCGAGATGGCCAAACTACCTTAGCCAGTTCTTCTTTTGTTTCCTGGAAAAACTCTGCGGGATTGAAACCGCTTGCTGTTTCTTGGTCTGCTTCGTTTTTCTTTGCCACAATTGCTTTTCTTCTCCCACTGAACGCAACAACAGGCAGTTCTTTCTTGGCAACAGCTTTTCATGCGATCGCCAGTGAATTACGCCACTCCAGATTAGGTGGCTGCACTCGTCGCCGTTCTAGCTTAAACTTTTTCTTGTTCTTGCAATACTTGGTACGAACCACCCAGATAATAATTCTACCCGAAAGTTTTTAGGTTGTTTGCTGTTTTTGCAGCAGACATACTTTCGGGCAGATATCTTTCGGAAGATGGTTCAGCGCGCCCTGGAGGACTTGAACCCCCGACATCAGGTTTTGGAGACCTGCGTTCTACCAACTGAACTAAGAGCGCACGGGTTGAATCTGCTGGTTAGAGCGATTCACCCATTTCCTATCCTATACCTAAGATTGCGATCGCGTCAACCCACCCGGGGCAATTTTTTTGGATCGGTGTTAGATAGGGCGGTCAAACCGTTGTTTGATGCGGGTGGCTTTACCCACGCGATCGCGCAGATAGTACAGTTTCGCCCGTCGTGCTTTACCTCGACGCAATACTTTGATGCTCTCAATCCGAGGGGAGTGCACCAAAAAGACTCGCTCTACTCCAATCCCTTGGAAAACCCTCCGCACGGTAATGGTTTCATTAATCCCACCATTCCGCATGGCAATCACCACCCCCTCGTAGGGCTGGGTTCTTTCTTTCCCCGCTTCTCTAATTCTGACTCCCACTCTTACGCTGTCACCGACGTAAATCTGCGGGAGGTCCGTTTTTAACTGTTCCGCCTCAATGCCACGGATAATCTGTTCAGCCTTCATAGTTATGGTTTTTAACTCACAATCTCCCATCATACCGTGCAATTGGCATTTCAGTCTAGCCAAATCTCTAGGAGTTTTTTTTCCCTCTCTTGCCCGGGTTTTGACCGCGAATTCTACCCAGAGAAGCGGGCCCACAGCATCACGCCACCTCCGGTCCCCTCCCCGATGTCTTGGTCCGGGTTAGGGTGGGGTTCCCTCTTGAGGTGGCGATCGCGCTTCAAGAAGAATGAGTGGGTGGAGGGTGTCGGCGTTGACGGGCGATCGCGCTTCACTGCAAGAAACAGGTTTACGCACTCTCCATGCAGATGCTTAAACTTCCGTTGAGTGACGCGCAAGGGGCGATCGCCTAAGAACCCCACCCGACGCCTCCCCAAGACATCGGGGAGGGGACCGCAAGTGCAGTTAAGCGTAAGCAACCTACCCTTGTCCGACCCTGCCATTGTCGGCATTTCAGCCCTTCCCATCCGCTCTTTCTAGAGTCCTACTGCTCAAGAAAGAGCTTTACACTCCTGAAAAGCCGAAAAAATGCAAAAAAAGTCGAGAACCCTATATGTTCTAAGCCTCAAGGCCAAAATAACCTCAAAAATCTCAAGTTTCAGATTTCAGCCAGGGAATTTTAGTGCTACAATATAGTGAAAATGTTGTCTTCCAAGAGAGGTTGCATAACAACGTTGAAATTCTTTGCTCTAACTGGCTACCCTTGGCGTGGCCTTTGGTATCTGGATATGCAGTTGAAGCGTAAACGGCATTGCGACCCGGCGCTGTCTTGGACTGATCGATGTGAAGCGCCTAGTATGGTCCGATCGGCCTGTTAGATAAGGTTTGCGCTCGGTACTATGGTGGCTTATTTCAAGCTGCTGCTATCAAGGCCCTACGTCTCGACGGGTCCGCAAACTAGGTCGATCGGGGTTATAGACCCACAAAATTTTGACAATGAGGCGAGTTCCGATAAGCGTCTCTAAACAAGCTGGATTTGTCCGGCCCTAGCTCTATCCAAAATAGAGCGGATTCATGACAGAGAAACTCGCATCAGACGAACGAAACATCTGTCAGATCCACTCATTAAGCATCATGCTTGCGGGATAGAGCGTGCGGTTGAGATTTCCAGCCACTGCCTAGGGATGAGGTCAGTTCACAAGAACCGGACCGAATCCTTCACCTGCGGCAGTCATGTCAATCCACTTAAATATTCACGAAAAGAACAGAGTCAATTGCCTTAGTCCCTTGGGCTGCTAAGGCTACTATGCCCTGTATTGCAACCGTTTGGAGTAGAAAAATGTCTCAAATGATCGATCGCAAAATTGCACCGGCCCCCATGACCGAGAACGTGAGCGTCGTGGACTTAATTGATGGGTACTTCACCGCTTATAATTCCGCTCGGTTGCGGGAAATCTGTCACCTGCTGACCCAAAAGGTGATGCGCGAGGGGGTGACGGTGGGACTGAGCCTATCTGGGGCCATGACTCCGGCGGGATTCGGGGTATCAGCCTTAGCACCACTGATCCGCAACGGCTTTATTGATTACATCATCAGTACCGGCGCAAATCTGTATCATGATATTCATTACGGACTGGGATTAAACCTCTATGCGGGAAATCCGTTCGTAGATGATATCAAACTGCGGGAAGAAGGCCATATCCGCATCTATGACATCATTTTTGACTACGATGTGTTGTTAGAAACCGATGCCTTTATTCGGACCATTTTGCGCGCCGAACCGTTTCAGAAGCGGATGGGAACGGCAGAATTTCACTATTTGCTGGGGAAATATGTCCGGGAAATCGAGAAGCAGCGCGGAGTAGAGCATTCCTGCTTGCTGGCAACGGCGTATGAGTGCGGGGTGCCGATTTATACCTCGTCCCCGGGAGATAGTTCAATTGGGATGAATGTGGCGGCCCTTGCCCTAGAAGGGTCGGAATTAATCCTGGATCCGGCGATCGATGTCAACGAAACAGCGGCGATCGCTTATGGTGCCCGGGACCCCAACCAAGACTTCCCCGGAGAAAGTGCCGCCTTCATTCTCGGTGGCGGTTCTCCGAAAAACTTCCTCCTGCAAACCCAACCCCAAATTCACGAGGTCCTCGGTTTAGAAGAACGGGGACATGACTATTTCATCCAGATTACCGATGCCCGTCCCGATACCGGCGGTTTATCTGGGGCCACTCCCTCTGAAGCCGTAAGCTGGGGCAAAGTCGATCCCAACGAACTGCCCAATACCGTGGTTTGCTACACCGACAGCACGATCGCCTTGCCGATTCTCACCGCTTATGTGATGAATCAGTGCCCCGCGCGTTCCCTCAAGCGACTGTACGATCGCCGTCAGGAAATGCTGACTAAACTGCAATTAGACTACCAATTGGCGCAAGCGAAAAAATCCGAACGCACCGCCCCCCCGGTTTCTGAAAGACCCGAACCTGTTGCCACTTATCCCTGCGGTACGCCCATCCGCAAGGGCCGTGGTTAGCGGTTAAGACTTTATCCGGTGGCGATCGGTCGATAAAAACCCGCACCCTCAAGGGTGGGGCTATACGGACCAAGCCCGCCTGTGGGGGCTAAAAGATGAGTAGGGTGGGCATTGCCCACCTGAATTATGGTGGGCAATGCCCACCCTACAATTGTTCTAATCCCCTCAAGGGTGGGAAAAAAGCGAACAAAGCCACAAAATCGCAGCGGCAGAAAAGCCACTTGAGACAACCGGATTTGCTATAAATTAATCTTCCTCTGCTTTAAACCCTCCGCGTTCCTGAAACTCGGGGGGTTTTGTATTGCCCTATTTTATTCCCCTCAACATCCAGACTAGATTTTGTCGGCAAATACAACAGTCTTCTTACGGTTTGCCCCCCTGAGTGTCA